>CAZMPP010000214.1:0-4619 GCA_964568035.1 uncultured bacterium | reverse complement strand
GCGGCGGTTAGCGGAGTGCGAAGTCTTCGTCGGCAACGATGCCGGATTCAGCCATCTGGCCTCGGGGCTCGGAGTGAAGACCCTCGCATTATACGGCATGACCAGCGAAGTGCGCGGGGCTCCCATCGGACCGGCAATAGCGTTTCGACCTTCGCTCTGTCCGGCATGCCACGACGAAGGCTCGAGCGGTTTCGACTGCGTGCGCCGGATTGAATATCGCTGCATTTTGCGCGACGTTGAGTTCGACGCGGTCAGAGAGCAGATCGACCGGCTCTTCGCGTCGTCGCCGGAGGAGCTGCAGCTCAGTTTAGAAGGTCCATTCAGACTCTACGGAAAGGCACGTTAAGTCCGAGATGAAGCAAACCGCGTGAAAGAGCAAGCCGCGCAAGGCTCGATACGGCGGACCCTGTCCCTCGACCGGCCCCTGCCGGAGACACTACGCAAGGCGTTAGTTCCGGCGCTCTTCGTTGCGCTCGCCCTGCTCGTCACGATGGGTTACGGCAGCGGCGTGCAGCTCAACGATGGCCAGGCGGCGCTGCATATCGATCCCCTTAAATATCTCTGGCATCTGCTCCACGCCTGGAACCCGCTGCTCTACTACGGCACGCATACCGGCTTTTGGTTCCCCTATGAGACGCCGTACGCTTGGGCGTACGGCCTGGCCCAGCTTCTGGGCATCTCACAGAGTTTCGCCCAACACATCGTCGTCTTTACCGTGTATCTCGGATGCCTGGCTTCGATGTACTACTGCCTGCGCAGCGTGGCGCCGTGGCTCGACGAGATCTCGCGGATCGCCGGCTCCTGCGCTTATCTCTTCAACATGTACGTCGCGCTCAACTCGCAGGCGCAGATCGTATGGCTGCTCACTTACGCGGTCTTGCCGGCGATGGTCGGCGTTACCGCGCGCACGATGCGCGGCGAGCTCAACATTTGGCGCGGAGCGCTGGCGATCGCACTGCTGGTCCTCGTCGGCGCCGGCATCAACCCGCCACTCGTTGCGATCAACGTGGTCGTTCTGGCGATCTTCGTGGCCGTGACCATCCTGTTCGATCCTAAGCCGTACGCGGCGATTCGGCAAACGCTGCCCTTCCTGGCCGCGGCCGGCGTCGCGGCGATCGCCGTCAACCTCTACTGGCTCGTACCGTTCGTCGACTATTTCCGCGGAGTCTGGCTCAACGGCGTGCTCAGCGAGGCGCCGTCGATGCACAATGCGGCGACCTCTTTTGCCAACGTGCTGCGCGGACTCGGACACTGGGCGACGTTCGTCTCGTTCGGCGATCGCGCATACTTCCCGTGGGCGGCTCCTTATAAGGAAGGCCTCTTTAGCGCGTTGCTTTGGTTCGTGCCGGTCGTCGGGCTCAGCGGCGTCGCCTTCAAACGCAACCAGCGCCCCGTCACGCTCTTTTTCCTCGTGGTAACGCTAATCTCGGTGCCGATCGTCGTCGGCTACTACCACGATGGACTCGGCAACGCGGTGACCACGCCGATCTACGATACGTTCTACCGTGACTTCCCCGGCTTCCAGATGTTCCGATTCTCGTATAAGTGGGTCGCCGGCGTAGAGTTCGGAATCGCCGGTCTTTACGCGCTGGGAGGTTTCGCCATCGTCGCCGCCCTGCGCGATCTTCTCGCTCGTTTGAGCGACCGCGAGCGCGAGACTTGGGCTTGGAGCGTTCCCGCCATTCGCACGGCGCTCATCCTCCTGCCGATCTTGATCTTCGTCCCGGTGCTTGTCAACAAGATGAACTACCCGGGTCAAGTGATCCCTAAGTGGGCCTATCACGAGAACGCGCTGGTCGGAAACGACCAAGGACATCGCGTCGCGCTCTTCCCGACGCAGTTTCTCGAGCAGTTCGATTGGGGCAATCCGGAGTTCTACATCGAGGACTCGTTCGTCGATCGTCCGATGATTTACGGCCTGCTGGGAAGTGAGCCGTCCGAGGGCACCGACGTTTGGGTACGCCGGGCCTATCGAGCCACCCGTGAGGGTTTGCCCTTTGCCTCCGACATGTTCCGCGTTCTGGGCGTAGATACGATCCTACAACGCGACGACTTTATTCCGGCCATCGACTTCAGCTCGCCCGGTGAATGGCGTTTCAACACGACGACGCTGACGCACGATCTGCTCCATCGCGTCGTTAAAGCCACGCCCTCACGTTCCGAAGGGCCGCTTCACGTCTATCATATCGCCGGCGCGTTGCCGCTGGTCTACGGCGTGACGCATCCCGTCGTCGGAACGCTGCCAACGTTTAGCGAGGGTTATCTCGGCGACGTTAGTGCGATGGCCAAAGGCCAAGCACGCTTCGATCCGCCGTCCCGTTCGAGCGACGAGTTCTCGTCGGTACTTGCGTCGCTCTCACCGATTCTCCCGATGTCGGCCGAACAGATCCGCGATATTGCCGTGAACGAAGCGTTGATTCACGATGGAATTCGCGTGCATCCGCCGTCGGCCGATGCAGCGTGGTCGACGAACTTCGACGTCAAGGACGGCGGGCTGTACACGGTTTATGCAACGGAACACTCACTGCTCTATGCCAAAGCGGCGCCTCAAACGATCGAAGTCGACGGAACGTACCTTTCGCCGAAGGAAACCGGCGGAGCGTGGACCGGCTACGGCGAGGTAGCGCTGTCGCGCGGAAAGCATTGGGTATCCGATGGGTACTTGGATCCCGACCTCATCGTCGCGCTCGTGCGCACCGACGACCTGCATTCGTGGATCGACCGCATCGCTTCCGTCGAGCACACCATGCCGAAGAATGCGAGCCTCGAAAGCCAAGTCTACGCTCCCAAAACTCAAATCACGATTCCCACCGATGGTCGATACCGGGTTGCGGCGACGGGCATCGGTACGTTCGGACCCGACGGATTGATCGCCGCGCGCCACGGAGCCGTGACGCCGGGCGTCTTCCCCGCCGGCTTCGGAGCGACGCTCCCGTATACGTTCGGCGAAGGCGTAATCGGGACGTCGGCTTTGATGATGCCCGAACGATGGTATCGCGAAGAACCGGGAATCTACGATTGGCAACGGGGCGACCCGCTGTCCTGGTTCCTTTTTACGAGCGACGCGCACGTTCGGGTTTTCGTGCCCGGCCGCAGCAACGTGAACTCCGACGTCGCGATGCGAATCAGCCGTCTGCAAGTAGCCTCGCAGATGACCGTACGCGTGAACGGGGCGCTGCAGCGTAAAGTCGAGATCCCGGGACCGCCGGCCGGCGCACAGGAGTTCGACACCTTCGATCGGCTCGGCGGTCCGGTTCCGGTGCCGCTGACCTTTTCGCTCGCGCTGAAGCCCGGTTGGAACGACGTGTCGTTCGCGTTCCATCTGCAGAGCGGCGAACCGGCCGATTTAGGGACGGGGCTCATCTCCGCGGCGGTCGCTCCGGATCTCTCGTTTACGCGAACCTCGGCAACGCCCGGTGGGCCGGCGCCTACTCTCGACCGGAGCTTCTCGGCGACGGCGCTGACGCTGCCGCCGCGCGGACTCGCGGGCGATCCCGAGATTCAAGGTGTGGTAAATCGCGCCGGAAGCCGCGGGGACTGGCTCGCCGTCGCGCTGCAAAACGCGAGCGGAACCTTCTACCGGCTCTATCCGATTGCCAAGGACGGTAGCTTCGACGTCAACTTCATGCACGCGATTCCGAACGGATGGAACGACGCGTCGAATCGCGTTCTCGGAGTGTGGCTGCTCGATCGCGGTGGACGCCCAATCGTCGCCAACGTTTCCTATAACTTACACGCGCTGCCGGGGCGCGCACTACGACGGCCGAGCTCGCTGCAGAATCTGCCGATCAAGATCGATGGACGGCTCGTGACGGCGCAGCCCGTCTTCCTGCGGCGGGGAGTACACACCGTGGCGAGCGCCGATCGCGAAGTTAAGATCGGTCTTTTGACGGTAGTTCCCGCGACGCTGCCCAAAACGAAACAGGTGCCGCTGGGATGGACGCGGCCGTCGCCGACCGTCGTGGACGTAGCCGTTCCGAAGAATGCCGGGCCGTTCCTGATGGTCTTCGGCGAAGCATTTCACCCGCATTGGCGGGCGACGCTTGACGGCGAGCCGCTAGAGCACGTCGTCGTCAACGGCCTGTCCAACGGATGGGTCGTACCCAACTTACCCGACGGCGGCAAAATTGTGCTGAAGTTCGACGGACAGCAATATTATCTGATCGCTGCCGGTCTATCGCTCATCGCGCTCGTCATTTTGATCGTTTTGGCGTGCGCGCCCGACTTGTGGCCGATTCGAACGCCCGAGCGATAAACGCTTCGGCCGTTTCGTGGGCAGTCGAACGCGCGCTGCGCTATGCTGTGGCGATCACGGCGGTCGCCCTCGTCTTTGCCGGTTTGTCCGGCGGTGAGGACGCCGAACGTCTAGCCACGACCGCTTATCTCGCGGCGTTCTTCACCGTAGTCATGCTCGTGTTGCGGCGCTTTCTTCCCAAGCCGCCCGACGAACCTCCCAAAGCTCAGGCACTCTTCCCGTTGGTCTTCTGGTTCTCGGTCGTCGTCGCCATACTTTTAGCGACCGCGGCGTCGCTGGCCGCGGAACCGTCCGCGGAAGGGCTGCTCATTGCGGCCGGCATCGTCACGATTGCACTTGCCGCGCTGGCGCGTTCGGGCCACAT
>CAZMPP010000213.1:0-5095 GCA_964568035.1 uncultured bacterium | reverse complement strand
GTCGAGCGAACGCTCGACTCGCAAGCATTAGTGATTGCGGCGCAGGATCGCGTGCTCGGTCTGGCCGGCGGGATGGGCGGGGCCGACAGCGAGGTGACGGCGCAGACGACGGCCATCGTCCTGGAATCGGCCAACTTTCACGGCCCGCGCGTGCGGCGAACCGCGAACGCGCTAGGCCTGCGAACCGAAGCATCGGCGCGTCACGAGAAATCGCTCGCCCCGGCCCTGGCCGATACCGGTGCCGCTCGCGCCGCGCATCTGCTGCGCGATCTCGGTGCGACGGCGTATGAGCCCCACATTGCCGGCGACGCACTCGCCGCGCCCCCTCCAATCGTTCTCGAGGCCGGGGACGTCGAACGCGTACTCGGCTTAGCAATCCCGCGCGACCGCATCGAGCATTATCTCGTCGCTCTGGGATGCGGCGTTGCGGCGCAGGGCGAGGCGTTCGCGGTCACGCCCCCGGGGTGGCGGCGCGACCTCCTCATCGCTGCCGACCTGATCGAAGAGGTCGCCCGCATCGAAGGATACGATGCTATTCCGGCCGTCGTGCCTTCGGTTGCGCCGCACGAGATTTCGAGCGAGGCATACGCGCTCGAGAATCGCATCGCTCGGGCGCTCTGCGCGCTCGGATATCGCGAGATACTCACGCACTCGTTGCAGGGAGGCTCGTTCGTCCAGCGAGCGCAGCGCGCCGGCATTAGCTTCGGCTCCTCGCCGATCGAAGTGCGCAATCCGCTATCCGAAGAGCAACGTTATCTTCGCTTCTCGCTTCTGCCCGGCATCGTCGAGTATCTCGCCGCGCGCGAAGCACTGATACGCGTTTTCGAGCTCGGCGAAATCTTCGCCGCCGACGGTGAGAGCATCGTTGAAAGCAGCGCGGCAGCCTTTGCCTTCACGGTAGACCGTGGGGATGAACCGCCGTGGCGGGATTCGCATTTTCTTGCGCTCAAAGGTGATTGCGAGACGCTCTTGCGCGACGTTACCGGACGCGCCGTCGAGGTCTCCGCGGATGCGTTGCCGGGCCTGCATCCGGGTAAGAGCGCTCGCGTAACCATCGACGGCCGCGATGCCGGCATCATCGGCGCGCTCGACCCGCGCCTGGCGCAGGCTAACGATCTCGATCGCGGCGCCTATATCTGTTTGCTCGACGTTGGTGCTCTGCCGCCGCAGCAAACGCCGCACTACGTACCGCCATCAAAGTTTCCCTCGACCTATCGCGACGTCGCGCTCGTCGTCGGCGTCGACGTAGCGGCGCGCGATTTGGAACGCGCGATCGCCGCCGCACTCGGACCAAACTGCACGCGCGTGCGCGTCTTCGACGAGTTCCGCGGGGCGCAGCTGGGCCAAGGACGCAAGAGCGTGGCCGTACGCGTTACCCTCCAGCGTTTCGACGCGACGATCACCGATCAAGAGGCCGATGCGGCGGTTGAGAAGCTGCTCGACGCGGTGCGCGAGCGTTTTGGAGCCACTCTTCGAACGTGATGGGCGGCTTCGTCTGGCCGGATATCGTTATCCTTATCGTCCTGGCAATCGCAACGTATAAGGGGTTCCGCCGCGGTTTCGTCTCCGAGCTCGGAGGCGCCGTCGCAGTGACCGCGGCGCTGGTCACGCCGTGGTTCTACAACGGCAGTCTCGATGGCCAGATTGCCGCGCTCACAAAGCTCGGCCCGGGCTCCGCGCACGTCGTCGGCATGTTTGCCACCGGGCTCTTAACCTACATCGTGCTGTTGATCGTCGCCCGGCTGCTCGGCGCGGTCGCGAAGCTGCCGGTGCTCGGCACGGGGAACGCGCTCGGCGGTGCCGCAGTCGGATTCGCGAAGGGCGCGATACTTTTGTGGCTGGTGCTCTTCATTGCGCTCTTCTTTCCACTCTCCCCGGACATTCGCGCCGATCTTCATCAGTCGCGCTTCGCACCGTACCTCGTTGCGTACGACACGCCGCTCGACGACGCGATACTCGCAACGATCCCATGGTTCGCGCGTCCGTTCGCGATGCCGTACCTTAGGCGACACCACTTGTAGCTCGCTCGGCCAGCGCTTCCAGCGCGCTGGCACTACCGGCCCCCAGGTCCGCCGGGGCGCCCGCCGCAGCCAGCTCGAGTTCAATCGCGGCGACGGCTCCCAACAGATCCACTTCGCAGACGTCGCCCATCGTGCCGAAGCGAACGATCTTCCCGGAGAGCTCCTCGAGCCCGCCGGCCAGCACCACGCCGTGACGTAATCTCAGACGATCGAGCAAGATGCGCGCGTCGATGCCAGGCGGCGGGTAGGCCGCCACCACCGTCGGCGAGTGCGCGCCGGGCTGCGAGAAGATCGTGAAGCCCAGACGTTCCAGCGCCGCTCGAACCGCAGCGGCAAAACGCGCGATTCGCGCGTGAACGGCGGCGGCTCCCTCGGCATGATAGCGCTGCAGCGCAACGTCGAGGGCGTAGACGATTGAGATCGGCGGCGTCCACGGCAACTGCCCCTGCGCGGCGGCTTTGCGCGCGCGAGAAACATCGAAGTAAAAGCGCGGCGAGCGGGCGCTTTGCGCGCGCGTCCAGGCACGGCCGCTGGCGGCAATCATTGCGACGCCGGGCGGAGCGGCAAAACCCTTCTGCGAGGCGCTAACGACGACGTCGTAACCCCACTCGTCCATACGAAACGCCGACGCGCCCAAACCACTGATCGAATCCACGAGCGTAAGCGCGCCGTGTTCGTGCAGCGCCGGCGCGAGTGCTGCCATGTCGCACGCGACGCCGGTCGACGTTTCGTTGTGCGTCAGGAGCACGCCGGAGATCTCCCGCCGCGAATCGGCCTCTAAACGCGCCCGCAATCCGCCCGGGTCGACCGCTGCGCCGGGCGCCGTCTCGAACGGCTCAACAACACAACCGTACGTCTTGGCAATCTCGGCGAAGCGCTTCCCGAACGATCCGACAGCGCACGAAAGCAGCCGGTCCCCGGGTGAAAGGAAGTTGGCGACCGCGGCCTCGAGCGCGCCCGTACCCGAGCTGCCCAGCAGAAGCACCTCGCCGTCCGTCCCAAAGGCCGGGCGCAGCGCTTCGTCGATGCGCGCGAGCATCGCCGCAAACTCTTGGTCGCGGTGATTGATCAGTGGACGGGCGGCCGCCTCGAGCACGGGTTGCGCGCAGGTCACGGGGCCGGGAAGGAATAGCAGTTGTCTCGGCACGGAATACTGCTTCGATGGACGTGGCGAGCATCCGTCTGACGGAACTCTCGGCGTGCGCGGGGTGCGCCGCAAAACTCGGCGCTGCGGAGCTTGCGAGCGTGATGGAGCGCGTTTCGCCGGCCACCGACGATCGCGTCCTGGTCGGCTACGGCACCAGCGACGACGCGGGAGTCTATCTCCTGCGCGACGACCTTGCCGTCGTCCAGACGGTCGATTTCTTCACGCCGATCGTCGACGACCCATTCGACTTTGGACGAATCGCCGCGACCAACGCGCTCTCCGACGTCTATGCGATGGGCGGGAGCCCGCGCACCGCACTCAATATTGTCGCTTTCCCGGAAGACCTCGACCTGGCGATTCTAGCGCGCATACTGGATGGTGGAGCGACCGTCGCGCGCAGTGCCGGTGTAGCAATCCTGGGCGGCCACACCATTAAGGACGCCGAGCCCAAGTATGGGATGGCCGTCACCGGCGTGATCGACCCGCGACGCATCGTCACCAACTCGGGTGGCCGCCCCGGCGATCTGCTCGTCCTGACCAAACCTCTGGGCACCGGCATTCTCACCACGGCGGTCAAACGGGGCGCGATCCCCGCGCAAGCGCTTGACGAAGCGGTTGCGCTAATGACGACGCTTAACGATGCCGCTTCGCAAGCGATGCTCGCCGCGGGCGCGCATGCAGCCACCGACATTACGGGATTCGGATTGCTGGGTCACGGCGGCGGCATGGCTCGCGCTTCGAACGTCCGTTTGATCGTCGCATCCCAGGCCGTTCCGTTTATGGCTAACGTACTCAACCTCATCGAAGCGGGCGTCGTGCCGGGCGGTACGCGCCATAACGCTCAAACGCACGCAACGTTTACCGAGTTCGAAGACTCGGTCCCGCCGGCGCTGCGCATCGGACTCTCCGATGCGCAGACTTCCGGGGGGCTGCTGATTAGCATCGCTGCCGACCGCGCGAGCGCGCTAACGCGCGAACTGGCTACGCGCAACGTTGCGTTCGCAATCGTCGGCGAAGTTGTCGCCGGTAAAGGTATCCTGGTTCGCTAGCGGCCGCTAGCGTTTTACGCGGCTTTTACGCTCGGGACGGCGGCGCACGGCGCCGTTGCGCCGGATCGGTACGACGTTGCTCGTTTTGCCCTCGCCGCCGAGCGGAACCGGCGAGATGATCCGTTTGCCGAGGGCGTGATGCAGAACCTCGGAGAGCTCGTCGACCGGCACGAACGTCATCGTGTCGCGCACTTCTTTGGGAATGTCGTCGAGATCCATCTCGTTGCGCCGCGGCAGCAAAACCTTGCTGATACTCGCGCGCTTCGCGCCGAGAACTTTCTCCTTGAGACCACCGATCGGCAGCACTTGCCCGGTCAGGGTGATCTCGCCGGTCATTGCCAAATTCGGATCGACCTTGAGACCGCTGAGCATCGAGGCGATTGACGTTGTCAGCGCGATTCCGGCCGACGGGCCGTCCTTCGGCGTCGCGCCGGCGGGGACGTGAATATGAATGTCGTGCTTCGAGAAATAATCGGTAGGCAAACCAAGCTCGCTCGAACGCGAGCGCAGGAACGAGACCGCCGCCTGCGCGCTCTCCTTCATCACGTCGCCGAGCTGACCGGTCAGCACCAGTTTACCGGTGCCGGGCATGCCCTGCGTTTCGATGAAGAGGATGTCGCCGCCGACCGGCGTGTAGGCCATTCCGGTGGCCACCCCGACCGAAGCCACCCGCTTGCGTACTTCGTTGAAGAAGCGCGGCTTGCTCAGATACTCGGCTAGATTCTCCGGCTTCACCCGCGCCTTGAAGCGCGGGTTCTCCGCCACTTTGCGCGCGATCTTACGGAAGACCGTACCGATCTCACGTTCCAGGTTGCGCACGCCCGCCTCGCGCGTGTAGTAGTTGATGATTCCGCGGATCGCCGGGTCGCCGATTTGTG
>CAZMPP010000212.1:0-5116 GCA_964568035.1 uncultured bacterium | reverse complement strand
CGTCGAGGATTCCGATCACCCCGAATCGCGCAGCGATAAGGGGCCTTCGTGGGTGACGTCGATCGTCAACGCGATCGGCGAAAGCAAGTACTGGAAGTCCACTGCGGTCGTCGTGCTTTGGGACGACTGGGGCGGATGGTACGATAACGCACCACCGCCGCAACTGGATTATCGCGGGCTCGGGATGCGCGTGCCGTGCCTTATCATTGGTCCTTACGCGCGCGCCGGTTATGTTTCGCATACGACCTACGAGTTCGGCAGCGTCCTCAAGTTCATCGAGGAGGCCTTCGATCTGCCGTATTTAGGGTCGGCCCACCACGGTTATACCGACCAGCGTGCCGCCAGCATCGTCGACAGTTTCGATTTTACTCAGAAGGCGCGACCGTTCCAACCGATCGGCTCGAAGTACGGCCGCTCGGTTTTCGTTAAGGAGCCCCCTTCGACGGCACCGGTTGACACACAGTAGAGCGCGCCGCGCTCAGCAGGATTCGGAGGCTTGCTGACCCTCGTACACTTCAATCACGCCGGTCGCTGCAGCCGGTACCCTCTGGCCTTTGAGCAGCGTGCCGATGCCGCCCAGCGTGCCGCCGTAACGGCTCTTTACCGCCACCACGTAACACGGCGTGAAGTTAAATGGGAATCCGTAAATCTTAGCCTGACCAAAGACGGTGTAGGTCTGCCCTACCGCAATTTGCTTGCTGGAGAGTCCGCCGCCGCTGCGGATCTTGCCGGCAAACGACGTGCCGCCCGAGATCGCAAGCTGCATGTAGAAAATGGCCGTACCATTGCCGAGCTCGGGCATGCCGTCATAGTTGGTCGTGCTGCTGGTGAGCGTCAACTGCACCGAAGGATTGGCGCCGGGGTACTTTACCGATCCGCCATAGCCGCCGAACTTGGGAATGCAGAACGAGCCGCCGCTCGTTAAGAGCGTGCCGGTGACGGTTGCATACTGTTTGGTGGTTTGCTGGCCCTTACACGCGCGTAGTTTTGCCTCCGGGATGACCGAAGTCGCCGGCGCAGCCGGTAGCGTCGCCGTGCTTTGACCGGCGCAGGCCGCCAGCAGCGCCGTAACCGCGAGCGCCAGCGTGCCGCGCAGCGCGAAACCTCCGAGAGACATGCAATCCTCCATCGTTACTGTTGCTGGGTCAGCGCACGCAGACGCGCTTCGCCATCGGTGGCAAGTGCTTCCAAGTCGTTGGCGGCCGCGTACTCGGCCGGGGTGGGGCGAGCATAGGCGTTCTCCAGCGAGTTCATCAAGAACGCAAGCTGTTGACGCAGCTTCGTCTCGCGTAAGACGTCGGCCTCGCTGGAGTCCACGCCCAGGAGGATCAATTCCGCGATCTCGGCATCCACACGCGAGCGTGCGGCGGCCGGAAGCTTACCGCGCCCGGCCATCGCCGCGGCAATTGCGCGGTCGAGGCGATCGATTGCGTTTCGCAACTGCATCTCGAGTGCGTAGCGGGCCTCCAAGTCGCCCGCCGCCGGATGAATGCGCGGATCGAGTTTGAGCATAAGCGGTGCGGTCAGGCGTTGCAACCCGTATTGCAGGACTACGCTATATGCGCCGGGCACGATCGTCGGCCCGTCGCCGGCGTCTGGAAAGTCGTCGGTTTCGTCGCTACGGTAACCCGGCACGTCGAAAGCCGCCGTCGTGCGCAAATCCCATTGGAAGTGATTCATGCCGGCCTTTACGGTCGTTTTCTCTTCCAGCTCGCGCTCTTTGACTTGGTCGGACGTTAGCTCGGCGGCCTGTTCGCGTTTCAGTTTTGGGCGAGCCGTTTTGCCGTGCATGGTGAAACTGTGCAGCGTTGCCCCATTTGCATCTACGAAGGAGAGCGTAATGGGCGTTTGTCCGTGGTAATCGGCCGGCAGATTGAAGAAAACGGCCGCGCCGTACTGCGGATTCTGGCCGAAGTTGGGATCGGGAAAATCGCTTCCGCCATAAGCTTGCGTCAGCCACGCGCTCTCCGGCGTGAAGAGCTGCGGCCCGGCGGTCGAGAGCGCCGGCTCGTGTGCGAGTTGTTCTAACAACGCGAGATTGTCGAGGATCCAAAAGGCGCGCCCGTGGGTTGCCGCCACCAGCTCGCCTTCGCGCGAGTCAACGGCGAGATCGCGGACCTGCACGCCGGGTAGATTAAGGGCGAACGGCTGCCAGTTCGCTCCGCCGTCGAGGCTTACGAAGACGGTGCTGCGCGTTCCGGCAAAGAGAAGGCGCGGCTCGCGTGGGTCCTGGCGTACGGCAAAGACGTACTGGTCGGCGGGCAGACCCTCGGCGATCGCTCGCCAATTTGCGCCGTAATCGGTCGTCATATAGACGTACGGATGGTAATCATCCCACATATAGCGCGAGGCGCTTAGGTAGGCCGTGCCTTTGTCGGTATGCGACGGTTCGATCGAGCTGATCTGCGTCCACTGCGGAAGCTGGGGCGGCGTGACTTCCTTCCAGTGCGCGCCGTGATCGGTGGAAACGTGCACTAACCCGTCGGCAGAACCGGCCCAGAAGACGTTCGCGTCGAGCGGCGAGACCGCCAGCGAAGCAATGTCGGGATAAGTCTCCGCACCGGTTTGATCGTACTCCACCGGTCCGCCCGAGGGCCCTTCGGTGCTTGGATCGTTGCGCGTGAGATCTGGGCTGAGCACTTTCCACGTCTGGCCGCGATCGGTGCTGGAGAAGACGACCTGTGCGGCGGCGACCAATTCGTGCGGATCGGCCGGCGAGAAGAAGATGGGATGCGTCCATCCGAAGCGATACCTGGTCTCGGCCGAAGATGCGCCTGCCATATAGCGTGGCCAGGGACTCACGTTCTTAGCGTCGCCGGTCTTGCGGTCGAGCCGAACGAACGAGCTATAGTAACCGCTGCCGTACGTCACGTACGGACTTCCCGGCTCCGGAGCCACGAACGTGCTCTCGCCCAGCGCGACCGTAAACCACTCGTCTTGGCCGATGCCGCCGCCCAGAGCCGCGCTGGGGCCTTCGAATGCGCCCTCGTCTTGTGCAGCGCCAAAGACGTGAAACGGAAACTGATCGTCGATCGCAACGTGATAGTACTGTCCGGTGGGCTGATTGTGCTCCGTGCTCCAAGTGTCGCCGCCATTGACTGAAACGGTGCCCCCGCCGTCGTTACCGACCAGCAGAATCTTGGGATTGCGAGGATTGACCCAAACGGCGTGATTGTCGCCGTGCGGCGGATCGAGCAGCGTGAACTTCTTGCCGCCGTTGGCCGTCTTATAGACACCGTCGACTTCCGGAACGTAGGCCACTTGCGGATTGGTGGGATCCACGGTGATCGCCATGTAGTAAAAGCCGCGTTGGCGCAGCTTCATCTCGCCGTTGACGCGATGCCACGTTGCGCCGGCATCTTCGGAACGAAAGACGCCGCCTTGTTTCGCTTGAACGATCGAATAAACGATGCGCGGATTGCTCGCCGCAACGTCGACGCCGAGCTTTCCCAGCGTTCCGCCGGCAAATCCGGGATGCGTGGAAATCTTCTCCCAATGCGCGCCGCCGTCGGTCGTCTTGTAAAGTGCGCTGCCCGGACCGCCGTCTTCGAGCTTCCACGGAAACCGCTGCGCCTGCCACATCGCGGCGTAAACGACGCGCGGATTGCTCGGATCCATTGCCAGGTCGACGCCGCCCGTCTTGTCGTCAACGAAGAGTACTTTGCGCCAGGTGGCGCCGCCGTCGGTGGTTTTGAAGATGCCGCGAGCGGCGTTGGGCTTAAAGACGTGCCCCATCGAAGCGGCGTATAAGACGTTAGGGTCGCGCGGGTCGATCGCCAGCTTGGCAATCATTCGCGTATCGCGAAGTCCGGCGTAGGTCCAGGTGCGGCCCGCGTCGACGGTTTTGTAGACGCCGTCGCCCGTGTCGAAGTCCGATCGAATGTCGGCCTCACCGGTGCCGGCGTAAATGACGCGCGGATTTGACGGCGCAACCTCCAACGCGCCGATGGGGTCGGCGATCCCAGGGATCTTACCGTCGGTGAGGTTCGTCCAGTGCTGGCCGTAGTCGGTGCTGCGCCAGACGCCGGCTTGCACGCCGCCCATATAAAACAAATCTTGATTGCTCTCTACGCCGGCAACAGCGACGGAGCGCCCGCCGATGAACGGTCCGATGCTACGCCACTGGAGCTTGCTCGTCAGTAGCTGGAGCGGCGTCTGGGAGCCGGCGGCATGGCTCTGGAGCGGCATCACCAGGAACGATGCGGCTAAGAAAACGGTAAGAATACGCTTCATGCGGCGATATCGCGCCAAACCGCCGGAAAACCCTCCGTAACACTGCCTCCAAACGGCGGTATAGCGGTGCATGAGACTGATGCGGTTATTGCTCGCTGCCAAGAAGGCAATCTTTAGAACCTTTCCGTTGATGCGCGACGTGCGCGTTCCGTTGAGCCTGAAGCTGCTCACGGCGGCAGTCGCGCTGGTGGTCGTCTCGCCCGTCGATCTCTTTAGCGATATTCCCGTGCTCGGTGCCCTCGACGATGCCGCCCTGCTGACCTTGCTCTGTATGTGGTTCGTGAGCCAGGCGGGCAAGCACGTCGAGCCCGTCCGGGTTCGCAGCCGTACCGGCGCCGCACTGATGGCCCGGTAACCAGCTCCGCCGATGAGCGACGCCAAAACGTCGCCGCCCTTTGAGTTGCGCGCCATCGAGCACGTGCTCTTGTCGCCGGCGAGTCGCACATCGACCTCGTCGACGTTTCCGGCAGTGCGGGCGCCTGCGCGAGGCCGCCGGTCGCGGGCGGGCGCAACGTCGATCATATTGCGATGCGGGTTAACGGTGAGGCAGCCGCCGTTCGACGCCACCTTGCCGAGCACGGCATCGAGGTGGTCGAGGAGCGCCGGAACCAGGACGCATCCGGCGCGAGCCTCTCGATCTACGTCCGTGATCCTCGGGTAACAAAATCGAGCTGCTAGGGTTGTTAGGAGTTTAGACAGCCTTGGCGAAGCTCGCTTCCGTTGATGAAGCGGCTTTGCATTGGCTTTGGCTTTGCTCTGGTTTTGCTTTGGGGCGGGACGTCGCCCACGGCTAGCCTGGCGGCGGGAAAATTGCGGCCCGCGCCGGACGTGTCGTGCCGGCCGCCGGCCGTGACGCACGATCTCGTCGAACCGCCGGATGTCG
>CAZMPP010000211.1:0-5121 GCA_964568035.1 uncultured bacterium | reverse complement strand
CTTGAGGTCCTCGAGACTTTCGCCGGTGAGCAAAGATAGGTACGCCGGCACCAGCGGAAGGACGCACGGCGATACGAAGGAAACGAGGCCCGCGAGGAAGGCGATGCCGGCGGTAATATGCGTCGTCGCGGTCATGCGCCTTTGATTGTTAGAAATGCAGCACTGGTTCACCTATCCGACAAATATCGACCCCGTCGCGATCCATCTGGGGCAGTTTGGCATTCACTGGTACGGCATCGCGTATCTGGTCGCGTTCCTCGTCGTCTACCTGTGGATGAGCCGCCCGGCCGGTTTACGCCGTCTCGGCCTCACCAAACAAGACGTTCAGGACTTTCTTTTTTACGCGCTGATCGGCGTACTCGTCGGAGGGCGAACGTTCTTCGTCATCAACGACATCATCAGCAAGCACGACGCGTCGTTTTATTTCTCCAACCCAGTCAACATCATCGCCGTGTGGAACGGCGGCATGGCGTTCCACGGCGGTTTGATCGGCGTCGTGATCGCGATCGGGCTCTTCGTCCGCAAGCATCCCGGCTTGAAGTACATGGTGCTCGGCGACGAGGTGGTGATGATGCTGCCCGTTGGCATCACGCTCGTGCGCATCGTGAACTTTATCAACGACGAGCTGTGGGGCGACGTTTGTCGCCCGGACCGGCCATGGTGCCTCCAGTTTCCGTCGGCGCCCAGCATCGACGGCCTCGCCGCCTATCGCCACCCATCGCAGATCTACGAGGCGATCCTCGACATCCTCACGTTGCCGATTCTGCTGCTGGTCTACCGGATGAAGCCCAAGGACGGCGTCGTGGCCTGGACGTGGTTCACCCTCTACGGCATCACACGGTCGCTAGCCGAGCTATGGCGACAAGCCGACTTCACCTTGATGGGCATCACCGGCGGTCAGCTCTACGCGCTGCCGATGATCCTCATCGGCATCATCGGCGTCGCTTACTGCGCCACGCGACCTGGAGCGCGCACCGAAGCGCGAAAACCCGCGGTCAAGCCCTCGGCCGGATGAACTTGGGCGCCGGCGAGCGCTTCCGGACTCTCCGGCGCTTGATCGACGACGAACTCCGGCGCATCGGCCGCGATCCCGCCGGCGTGACGCTGGTGGGCATCAGCAAGGGTCAGCCCGGCGAGACGATCGCGGCCGCCATCCAAGCCGGCCTGACCGACATTGGCGAGAGCTACCTGCAGGAAGCGCGCGGTAAGTTTGCCGCCTTGCCCCCGGTCCGCAAGCACTTCGTGGGCCACGTTCAGACGAACAAGGCCGGGGCGATTGCCGCTGCCTTCGATGTGGTGCAGAGCGTGGATCGCTTGCGAGCCGGCGAGGCCCTTTCGAAAGCCGCCGTGGAAATCGGCAAGGAGCTGCCGGTCCTGCTTCAACTCAACATTTCACCGAGCGAGCGCTTCGGATGTCCGCCCGATCAGGCTGAGGCGCTTGCAGAAACGCTCCGCAGCTTGCCTGGCTTGCGTCTTGCGGGTGTGATGGCCATCGGGCCGGTCACCGGCGACCGAGACGCAATCTCACGCGCTTTCGAGCTAGCCGCCATGACGTTGGACCGCATTGGTGGAAGTACGCTTTCCATCGGCATGTCTGGAGACTGGAGCGAGGCGTTGCGGGCGGGTTCGACGATGTTGCGCATCGGCGAGGCGCTCTTCGGTCCTCGCCAGGCCAAGCAAGAAAACGGGAGGCGCCTGTGAGCATGTTCAGTAAGATCGGCTCGTTCTTTTCGATTCGCGACGACGAAGAAGAGTTTTATAGCGAGGAACCGACGTCGTCGCGCGTCGTGCCCCTCTCTAACGCGGGGCGTCGCGGCGGAACGCAGGTAAGCGTCTTTTCGCCACGATCGTTTCAGGACGTGGTCGAGATTGCCGACGCTCTACGGAGCCGGCAAGTCGTCATCGTGAACCTGCAGAACGCCGACCGGACTCTCTTGCAGCGGGTCGTCGATTTTACGTCGGGCGTCGCGTACACCATTGACGGCAAAATTCAGAAACTTGCCGAGTCGATCTACTTGATCGTTCCGGCGGGGATCGTGGTCAACGCCGCCGGTCTGCGCGATTCGTTGATCGCCGACGGCACCTTCGACTTTATGAACAACAGGACGTAGTAATGCAGAAGATCACACCGGTCGACATTCAGCACAAGAATTTCAAGAAGGCGCTTCAGGGATACGAACGAGCCGACGTCGACGCATTTCTCGACGAGATCATCGAGACGCTCGAAGACGAGGCCCAGCATCGCGCGGCACTGGAAGCCGACATCGCCGACCTCAAGGAGCGAGTCAGTCACTTCAAAGCGATGGAAGAGTCGCTGCAGAACACCCTCGTCTTAGCTCAGCGCACGGCCGACGAAGTCAAAGCCTCGGCGCATAAAGAGGCCGATCTGATTCGCGAGAAGGCGCGCCTTGCCGGCGAGCATGAGATCGCCGGTTACAACGACGCCATCTCCGACGTCCGTCGCGAGCATCAGCGCGCGCTCGAGGCTACGGAGAAGGCGCGCAGCGAGCTTCGTAGCCTGCTGATGACGCATCTCGCGCTGCTCGAGCGTGTCGACGGCAACCCGTTCAACGGCGAAGCGCAGGCGCCCGCGAAGGCAGCGCCATCCGCACCGGCCGAGAGTACGGCAAAAGAGAGCGCGGCCAAGGCAAAAGAGACGCCGAACGCCGACACCACCCGCATCACCGTTTACTAACCCTTGCCGCAGACGGTCGCCGTCCTTCCCGGGGATGGCATCGGTCCCGAGATCGTACGCGCTGCGGTTTCGGTTCTGCGTTCCGTGCGGCCCGACGTCGAATGTACGGAAGCGCCGGTCGGCGGCGCCGCGCTGGCGACCGGCGCGGACGCACTTCCGGAGGAGACGCGCGCGCTCTGCGAGCGTAGTGCGGCAATACTTTTCGGCAGCGTCGGCCTTCCGCAGTACGACGGTAAGCCGTTGCTGGAACGTCCGGAATACGCGCTTTTTTTACTCCGCCGCGACTACGAGCTCTTCGCCAATCTTCGTCCGGTTCGCGTCTTTGCCGGACTCGAAGCAAGCTCGTCATTGCGTCCGGAAATCGTTCGCGGCCTCGACTTGCTGGTCGTGCGCGAGCTGACCGGCGGCATCTACTACGGCAAGCCGAAAGAACAGCGCCGTGTCGACGGCGTCGATGAGGCGGTGGATACGATGATCTATCGGGCGCCGGAGATCGAACGCATCGCGCGGGTCGCCTTCGCGCTTGCCCGCGCACGGCGCAAGCGGCTCACCTCGGTCGACAAACAAAATATCCTCGAAACGTCGCGCCTTTGGCGGCGCGTCGTCAACGAAGTCGCGCGCGAGTACGAGGACGTCGCGCTCGACCACCTGCTCGTCGACAACGCCTCGATGCAGCTCGTGCGCCGGCCGGGCGACTTCGACGTCATCCTCACCGAGAATATGTTCGGCGACATACTCTCGGACGAAGCGGCCATTCTTACCGGTTCGATCGGTACGTTGCCCAGCGCGAGTCTGGGAACGCGCGGCATGCCCGATGCGCCGTTCGGGCTTTACGAACCAATCGGGGGCACCGCGCCCGATATCGCGGGCACCGGCCGCGCCAATCCCACCGGCGCCATTCTCTCGGCGGCGATGCTGCTGCGGCACACGCTTGGCGACCCGGCAAGCGCCCGGCGCATCGAAGACGCCGTCGAGGCGGCCTACCGCGACGGGTTACGCACGGCCGACGTTGCCGCTGCGGGCGTTTCGGCACTCTCAACTCAGGATTTCACGCAAGCCGTCATAGATCGTCTGTAAGGCGGACACGCCGCGGTTACGGCGCGGCGTTACCATCGCGCCATGGATGGCATTGCTTGGGCCGCTAGCGCAATGGTGGCTGCCCGCACCCGTTTAGAAATCGCCACCGAGAATCTCGCCAATGTTTCTACCGACGGTTTCGCGCGGATTAGGGCTCGAGGTCTTTTGACCGACTCGGGCGCGCATGTCGAACGCGCGGCCGAACGCCGTCAAGGCAACCTTCGACAGACCGGACGCGATCTCGACTTCGCAATACTCGGCGACGGCGCTTTTGCGCTGCGCGAGCGCGGCGGCCGCCTCGTGCGCAGCCGTGCCGGCGCCTTCGTTCGCGCGGCCGGCGGCACGCTGCGCGACGCCTTCGGCCGAACGCTTTTGGGGTTTGATGGTCCGCTGCATTTTCCGCCGGATGCGCGCCTCGACGAGCGGGGCCGCGTCGTCGTCGCCGGCCGCTGCGTAGATACGTTGTCGCTCCCTGCGCGCAGCCGCGTGCAAGGCGGCTTCCTCGAAGGCGCGGGCGTCAACGCGATTGGCGAGATGATCGACGTCATGGCTGCCGAGCGCGCTTTCGAGAGCGCGCAGAAAGTCGTGACGGCAATTGACGCGACGCGCGAAAAGTCGGCGCAAGCCGCGCGCGTGGCATAGTATGGACCGCGCGCTCTTCGCCGCTGCGAGCGGCATGGCAGCTCAGCAACGCAATCTCGACACGATCGCCGACAACTTGTCCAATGCCGGCGTCGTCGGATTCAAGGGCTCGGCGCAAACGTTTGCCGAGCTCGTCGCGCCCGGTGAAGGCGGGTTGGGCACCGTGGCACTCGGTGCGCGCGTGCTCTTCACGCAGGGCAAGCTCGCGCGCAGCCCGGGCCCGTTCGACCTGGCGATCGACGGCCCCGGATTCTTCGCGCTCAACGACAGCGCGGGACGCGTCTTTTACAGTCGCGACGGCCAGTTCGCCCGCGCGGCCGACGGGACGCTCCGGAACGCACGGGATCTGCGACTGACAGGCATTCGGATACCCGCCGACGCGCTCTCGGCGACGGTTGCGAGCGACGGAGGCGTACGCGCGACCTTTCCCGGCGGCACGCGCATCATCGGGCACGTTGATCTTGCCGAGTTCGCCGCGCCGGAGCGGCTGCGCGCGGCCGGGGGCGCGCTCTTTGAAGCGACACGCGAATCGGGGCCGGCCCGCCGGATCGTGCCGGGCGCGGAACACGGACCGCAGCTGCGCTTCGGTATGCTCGAGGAGTCTAACGTCACCATCATCGAGGCGATGATGCAGATTCTCGCCGCGCAACGGGCCTATGAGGCCAACGCCAAAGGCGTACAAGCAGCGGATGAAATGCTGCGCATCG
>CAZMPP010000210.1:0-5123 GCA_964568035.1 uncultured bacterium | reverse complement strand
CTCATCGGCGACCCCGGCGTTGGCAAGACGGCCATCGTGGAGGGCTTGGCGCAACGCATCGTGCGTGGCGACGTGCCCGAAGGGTTGAAGAACAAGCGTATCGTGTCGCTCGATATGGGCGCGCTGATCGCCGGTGCTAAATATCGCGGCGAGTTCGAAGAGCGGCTCAAGGCCGTCCTCAAAGATGTCGCGTCTTCTGAGGGGCAGATCATCCTCTTCATCGACGAGTTGCACACGGTCGTTGGTGCTGGGAAAGCCGAAGGCGCGATGGATGCCGGTAATCTGCTCAAGCCGATGCTGGCACGCGGCGAGCTGCACATGATCGGCGCGACGACGCTCGACGAATACCGCAAATATATCGAGAAGGACGCTGCATTAGAGCGGCGCTTCCAGCCGGTGGCGGTCGATCAGCCCAGCGTCGAGGATACCATCTCGATTCTACGCGGCCTCAAGGAGAAATACGAAGCTCATCACGGCGTACGCATCAAGGATGCGGCGCTCGTTGCGGCAGCGACGATGAGCAATCGCTATATCACCGATCGTTTTTTGCCCGACAAGGCCATCGACTTGGTCGACGAATCGGCGGCAAAACTGCGCACCGAGATCGACTCGATGCCGCAGGAGCTCGACGAGGTCTCGCGGCGGGTGCTGCAGCTGGAGATCGAGCGCGAAGCACTGCGCAAGGAAGGCGACAGCGCCAGCCGCCGCCGTCTAGAAGAGCTGGAAAAAGAGATCGCCAGGCTGCGCGAAGATCAGGCGCGCCTGCGCGTGCGATGGGAAGCCGAGAAGAACGCGGCGGTAAAGCTCCGGAAGTTACGCGAGGAGATCGAGGCAACGAAGCTGGCGATCGAGCATGCCGAGCGTCAGTACGATCTCAACAAGGTGGCCGAGCTTCGCTACGGCACGCTGCCGCAACTGGAGAAGCAGCTCGAATCCGAGGAGCAGCAACTGGCGCATAACAACGGCGCGCGCCTCTCCAAGGAAGAGGTGGACGAAGACGACATTGCCGGCGTGATCGCGCGTTGGACCGGCATTCCGGTCTCCAAGCTGCTCGAAGGCGAGAAGCAGAAGCTGCTGCACCTCGAAGACGAGCTGCATCGGCGAGTCGTCGGCCAGGACGAAGCGGTCGACGCCGTTGCCGAAGCCGTACTGCGCTCGCGTTCGGGTTTGGCCGATCCCAATCGTCCCATCGGTTCGTTCATTTTCCTGGGGCCGACCGGCGTCGGTAAGACCGAGCTGGCGCGCGCGCTCGCCGAATATCTCTTCGACGACGAACGCGCACTCATCCGCATCGACATGTCGGAGTATCAAGAAAAGCACACCGTCGCGCGTTTGATCGGAGCCCCGCCCGGCTACATCGGCTTCGAGGAAGGCGGTCAGCTTACCGAGGCGGTGCGCCGCCGGCCGTACTCGGTGATTCTCTTCGACGAAGTCGAAAAAGCGCACCCTGACGTCTTCAACGTGTTCTTGCAGATTCTCGACGACGGACGGCTGACCGACGGTCAGGGCCACACGGTCGATTTCAAAAACACCATCGTGATCATGACGTCGAATATCGGCAGCCACCGCATCCTCGACTATAAGGGCTCTTTAGACGGCGCCGATTACGCGGTGATGCGCGCGACGGTGCTCGACGAGCTGCGCCAGCACTTCCGTCCGGAGTTCCTTAACCGCGTCGACGAAATCATCGTCTTCCATGCCCTCACCGAAGACGAGTTGCTGACGATCGTCGACCTGCAGCTGCAGCGGTTGCGTAAGCGTCTGGCCGAACGTCGCGTCAAACTCGAGCTCTCCGACGCAGCAAAGCGCCACATCGTCAAGGCCGGCTACGACCCGCACTATGGCGCGCGTCCGCTCAAGCGCACGATCCAGCGCGAGCTGGAGACGCCGCTGGGGCGCAAGATCCTGGCCGGCGAGATCGACGACGGAGATACCGTAGACGTTGGTTTCGACGAGAACAAGGGCGAGCTGACCTTCACTATCGGGGAACGGGTCGCCGCAACGGCGTAAAGAGCGCCGATGCTGGCTGCATTGACGCTCACCGGTCTCCTCGGTTATCCGTTTCCCGCCGCGCTCGCCGGCAACGACCGCGGCACCGCGATTGCCTACGCGCTGGTCACGCGCGGGGTTCGCACGCTCTGGTTTGCTCGTGCGCCGGATTACGCGCCGCAGCAGCTCTTCTCGTCGGGCGGCGACGACGGCCAGGAGCTCAGCGATCTGGTCGTTTCCAACGACGGCGCCCACGTCGTCTACGTGCGCGGCGGCGATCACGACGCCAACTGGCCGGAACCGCTGCAGCCCAACGCCGCATCGAGCACGACGCAGCCGCAGATGCAGGTGTGGTCGGCAGCGACGGCCGGCGGCGCTCCAAAACTGATCGGCGAGGGCGACGCCCCGGCGATTTCGCCCGACGGCTCGCGCGTAGCCTACACCAACGGCGGCGCGGTGATGGTTGCGCCGATCGATGCGAGCGCCGCTCCAAAGCGGCTCTTCTTTGATAGCGGGCAAGACTCGGATCTGCAGTGGTCGCCCAGCGGGACGGCCCTGGCCTTCGTCTCGGCGCGTACCGATCACAGCTTTATCGGTGTCTATCGCAGCGATGCCGGCGCGCTAAGCTTCATCGCACCAACGACGTCTCAGGATTTCATGCCGCGCTGGTCGCCCGACGGCACGCAGATCGCCTTCGTGCGGCTGCATGGGGACGGTGGTCCGCCGCGAGATCCGCTCACGTGGAACCCGGTTCCCTGGGAGATCTGGGACGGCGACGCGGGCAGCGGCGCCGCGCATCTCGTCTGGTCGAGTCCGAACACGCCGCGCGGCACGCTTCCGCAGTCGGCCGGTGGGCCGTTCATGGAGTGGGCGGCCGGCAACCATCTCGTCTTTAAGAGCTCGCAAGAGAACTGGCTGCATCTGTATTCGGTCTCTGCAAGTGGCGGCGCCGCGCGTCTGCTCACCCCCGGTGCGTTCATGGTGGAAGACGTCGCGATGTCGCCAGATCGTGCGTCGGTCGTCTACAGCGCTAACACCGGATCGACTGCCGGCGATGACGACCGGCGGCACATCTTCCGCGCCGACGTCGCCAGCGGCAACGTGACGCAGCTAACGCACGGCGCCAGCAGCGAGACGAATCCCGTTCCGCTGGGGAACGGCGCGCTCGCGTTCAATCGCGCCACCGCGCAGCAGCCGCTGCTCGTCACGCTGCAGACCGGCGAGGCGCAGCGCGCGCTCGATGAAAATCTGATCGCCAGCGACTTCCCCGCATCGGACCTGATCACACCGAGGGAAGTCTCATTTCGAGCGCCCGACGGCTTGCTGATTCACGGCCAACTCTTCGAACCCGCCGGAGCCGGCAAGCATCCAGGCGTTATTTTCGTGCACGGCGGTCCGCCGCGCCAGATGATGCTGACCTGGCATTACATGGATTATTATTCCAACGCCTACGCCGTGAATCAGGCGCTGGCGAGCCGCGGCTTCGTCGTTCTTTCCGTGAACTATCGGCTCGGCATTGGTTACGGACACGACTTCAACTACCCGGCGCGTTGGGGGCCGACCGGCGCATCGGAGTATCAGGACGTCGTCGCCGGAGCGCGGTTTCTGCAGAAGCAGCCGTCGGTCGATCCAAATCGCATCGGAATTTGGGGCGGTTCGTACGGCGGCTATCTCACCGCGCTGGCACTCGCGCGCAACTCCAGCATCTTTAAGGCCGGCGTCGATTTTCACGGCGTGCACGATTGGTCGCTCGACATCGACAATCCGGTCTGGGGTTTCACTCAACTCAAGCGCTACCAGCGCTACAATACCAAGGCGCTGATGAAGGTGGCTTGGGAGTCGTCGCCCGATTCCGCCATCGCGACCTGGAAATCGCCGGTGCTGCTTATTCAAGGCGACGACGACCGCAACGTGGAGTTTCACCAGATGGTGGATTTGGTCGAGCGCTTGCGCGCCGCCGGCGTGCCCTACGAGCAGATCGTCATCCCCAACGAAATCCACGGGTTTTTCCGCTACCAGGCGTGGCTGACCGCCGACACGGCAACGGTCGATTATTTAACGCGAAAGCTGCACCCTACGCCTTAGCGGCTTCGCGCTTGCGCATCTTCAGCCGGTCGCCTTCATCGAGGACGCGCTTACGCAGCCGAATGGACTTGGGGGTTACTTCGACGAGCTCGTCGTCCTCGATGAACTCAATGGCGCGCTCGAGCGAAAGCTCTTCGGGCGGCGACAGCTTAACGTTCTCGTCGGAGCCGGCGGCGCGCATATTGGTGAGCTTTTTTTCGCGCACGACGTTGAGCGAGACGTCGTAGTTGTCGTTGGCACGCCCGACGACCATCCCCTCGTAAACGTCCACGCCCGGTCCAACGAAGAAACGGCCGCGCTGCTCGAGACCCATTAGCGCGTAACCGGTCGTCCTCCCGGTGTCACTGGCGACGAGCGTACCAATGCTGCGTCCGGGCAGCTCACCCAGCCACGGGCGGTGATCGTAGTAGGTGTGCGAGAGCAGGGCGGTCCCGCGCGTAAGCGTCAAAAGCTCGCCGCGCAGCCCGAAGATCGCGCGCGTTGGCATGGTGTACTCGAAGCGACGAGAGTCGCCGACGCTAAGCATGTTCGACATCGTCGCCTTACGTTGCCCGAGCGCCTCGATGACGGGGCCGCTATATTCTTCGGGAACGTCGACCACGACGTACTCGATCGGCTCGAAGCGCTGCCCATCGCGCTCGCGCAGGATGACTTGAGGCTTGGAGACGGCCAACTCGTAACCTTCCCGCCGCATCGTCTCGATCAAGATCGCCAGATGCAGCTCGCCGCGGCCGCGCACTTCGAGCGTATCGGGCGAGGCGGTGTCTTCTACGCGCAGCGCCACGTTCGACTCGAGCTCGCGCACCAAGCGTTCGCGAATCTGGCGCGATGTCAGAAACTTTCCTTCGCGCCCGGCAAACGGTGAGTTGTTGACGCTGAAGAACATCGAGACCGTGGGCTCGTCTACGGCGACGGCGGTGATGCTCTCGGGAGCGTTGGCATCGGCGAGCGTGTCGCCGATGTTGAGATCGTCGATTCCGGAAATGCAGACGATGTCGCCGGCAGCGGCCTCCTCGACATCGATGCGCTCGAGCCCGGCAAACGTAAGC
>CAZMPP010000209.1:0-5128 GCA_964568035.1 uncultured bacterium | reverse complement strand
CAGCAGATCGCTATGCCCGCCGATATACTTGGTAATCGCCTGCATCGTGATGTCCACGCCGTGCGCGAAGGCATCGAAAAAGATTCCAGCCGACCACGTGTTGTCGAGCACGACCGGCACGCCGCGCGCGTGCGCGGCTGCCGCGATGGCCGGTACGTCTTGTACTTCCATTGTGACCGAGCCGGGGCTCTCGGCCCAAATCAATTTCGTCTGGTCGGTAATTTGTTCGGCGATCTCCGCGCCGGCCAGCGGGTCGTAAAACGTCGCCGCTACGCCAAAGCGCGCCAGCAATGCGGTAGTGAGCTGACGATTTGGCCGGTACACGCTCTGCGGCACGAGAATGTGGTCGCCGGCGCGCAACAGTGCGAAGTCGATGAGCGAAATGGCGGCCTGACCTCCCGGCGTCAGCAGCGTATAGCGACCGTTTTCCAGTTCGCAAATGCGTCCCGCAAGTTCGAGCGCCGTCGGCGTGCCGTAGAGACCGTAGGTATAACCGGCGCGCTCTTGGTCCCACCGGTCGGTGACGGCCGACGCCGAGGCAAAGAGCGTCGTCGAACCGCGATAGGTCGGCGTGGCCAGCGAGCGATACCCTTCGGGTACGCGCGTGTTGGAATGGATTAGGCGGGTTAACCAACTCTTACTCATCTGCGCCGTGGTTGGCAGGATTACGTTCGCAGGCCTCTCTTGCGACCTGGGAGTTGAGCGTTCGGCGGCTAAGTTGGGAAACGATGCATTGCTACTTCTTACGGCACGGCATTGCGGAGGAGCCGGCGGAATGGACCGGCAGCGATTTCGACCGCCCGCTGACGCGCGCGGGGCGCGTGCGCATGGAGCGTGAGGCCAAGGCCATCGCGGAGTTGCAACTCGACCTTGAGCTGATCGTCACGAGCCCGTTGCTGCGCGCACGCCAAACGGCCGAGATCGTCGCGCAACGCCTCGATATGACCGACGCGCTCGTGGAAGACGAGCGCCTTGCCGAGGGCTTCGACGCAGAACGTCTCGGTGCGATTCTGCGCGGGCACGGTGAGGCGAAATCCATCTTGCTCGTAGGACACGAACCGGCGATGAGCGCGACGATCGGCAAAGTCGTCGGCGGCTCTTCGGTTGAGATGAAGAAAGGCGCGCTCGCGGGCGTCGAGCTCTCCGGGCCGGCCGCTTCGACCGGAATGCTGGTCTGCCTGATCCCGCCCAAACTTCTCGCCGCAGTCGGAAAGAAATAGCCGCCTGTCGAACGTCGGCGGACATGGCTCGTCGTCTTTTTGTCGTCCTTTTTACGATCGCTGTGGCCGGCTGCGCGCGAGGAGGCGCCTACCTGCCCCTGTCGCCGCTTCCGCCGAACGAATCGGTGGCCGATTTTGCGCAGCCACTCATCGGTTATAGGCTGCTCTACAGTTTCAAGGGTGGCGACGATGCCGGTTATCCGTATGCCGGCCTTACCATCTTGAACGGCACGCTCTACGGCACGACCTACGGCGGTGGAGGCGGCTACGAGTGGGGTACCGTCTTCAAAGTTGGCTTAACCGGGATCGAGCACGTCCTCTACCGCTTTAAAGCCGGCAACGACGGTGCCCACCCTTACGCGGGACTGACACCGCTGAACGGCACGCTTTACGGCACGACCTATCAAGGCGGAAGCAGCGGCAACGGCACCGTCTTCAAGATCACGCCGGCTGGCGTGGAGCACGTAATCTACAGCTTCAAGGGCGGCAACGACGGGCAATATCCATACGACAAGCTCGTCGCGGTCAACGGCGAGCTCTACGGTACGACGTACCAAGGCGGAGTCTATCCGGGGTGGGGCACGGTCTTCAAAATCACTACGGCGGGTGTCGAAAAAGTGATCTACCGTTTCAGTGCGGGTAACGACGGTGCACACCCGTGGGCCGGCCTTACGCTCCTCGATGGAACGCTGTACGGCACGACGTATCAAGGCGGTGCGAGCGGTTCCGGAACCGTTTTTAAAGTAAGTACCGCCGGTACCGAACGCGTTCTCTACAGCTTCAAGGGCGGCAAGGACGGACAGTATCCCTACGCGCGCCTACTCGCGCTCAAAGGCGATCTTTACGGAACGACTTACCAGGGCGGAGTCGCCTACGGTTGGGGAACGGTCTTCAAAGTCAGCACGTCGGGCGTAGAAAAGGTCCTCTATCGCTTTCAGGCGGGCAAAGACGGCGCTCATCCCTATTACGCGGGCTTGGTGGATAACGGCGGCTTCCTTTACGGCACCACCTACCAGGGCGGTGCGTCCGGCGCCGGTACCCTCTTCAAGCTCGCGACGACGGGTGCAAACGAACACGTCGTCTACAGCTTTAAGGGCGGAAACGACGGACAATATCCGTACGACGGACCAATCTTCGTGAACGGCTCGGCCTACGGAACGACCAACCTCGGCGGATCGAGCGGCGCCGGCACCGTTTTCAAGGTCACACCGTAGCGCAATGTGCTTCTTTCACGGAGATTTGAGCGATCCGATAACCCGCGCCGACGCCGTTTTTCGAATCGCCGCCCTAAGCGCGATGCCGATTATGCCGTCGATCGCGCCGGCACCAAAAGCTAGAGACGCCAACGGCGGTTATGCCTATACCGCGCTGATTGGCACGACCGCGTTCGTTGGTCCAGAGCTGCGCGCCGTCCCCGAGGCCACGATTTTGCTGCACGGCAACGCGATCGAGGCCGTCGGACCCTCCGCTCAAGTAGCGATTCCCGCCGGCACGATGCGCGTCGACGTACCCGGCACGTTTACGATTCCAGGCCTGATCGACAGCCACGTGCACTTCTTTCAATCGGGTGGTCTTTACACGCGCCCCGACGCGATCGATCTGCGCTCGGTGCGGCCGTACACCGACGAGCTGCAATGGATCCGCAACAATCTCCAGGATACCTTCGCACGCTACCTGACTGCCGGCATAACCTCCGTTGTTGACGTCGGCGGCCCGTTCTGGAACTACGACGTGCGCGCTACGGCGGCGCAAACGCTCGTTGCGCCGCGGGTCATGGCGGCCGGTCCGTTGATATCCAGCGTCGACCGCGCCATTTTAGATCCGTACAACGATCCCCCGATCGTGAAGATCGATACGGTCGAGTCCGCTCGCGCGCTCATCGACCGCGAGATTGCAGCGCATACCGATTTCGTAAAGTTTTGGTGGATCGTCTCGCCGCAGCATCCGGCAATCGCGTTTGCGCCGGTGGCTCGCGCCGCGATCGAGTATGCCCACCAGCGTGGCGCGCGAGTCATCATCCACGCCACCGAACTCGAAACCGCGCGTCTGGCCGTCGAATCGGGTACCGACATTCTCGCGCACAGCGTCTTCGACACCGACGTGGACGATGCGTTCGTCACCCTTCTTCAGACGCGCAAAATCATTTATTGCCCGACGTTGATCGTGGTCGGGAACTACGGCTACACCTTCCACGGAACGCCGAATCTTACCGCGGTCGATTTGCGCGCCGCCAATCCCGACGTGGTCGGGACGCTTTTCAATATGCCCGACGTCGAAAGCGTGCTACCGCCGGCAACGTTAGAGAGGATTCGGGCGCTGCGGATGCCCGAAGCGCCCCATGCGGCGATGCGCAACCTCAAACGCATCCACGACGCCGGCGTGCGCGTCGCCGCCGGAACCGACGCCGGGAACATCGGAACGCAACATGCCTCGTCGTTTTACGACGAGGCCTTGCAGATGTTGGCCTCGGGGCTCTCACCGCACCAAATTCTCGTAACCGCTACGCAGGGCGGAGCGGCCATGATGGGCCGGGACGATCTCGGCATTATCGAGTCCGGTAAGCTGGCCGACCTTGTAGTCTTGCGGGAAAATCCGCTCGAGGATATACGAGCCGTTGCCACGGTCCGGTATACCGTCAAGGACGGCCGGCTCTTCGACGCGACCGCTATACTAAACGAGACTCCCGATCAGATCGTGCAGCGGCAGGTCAATGCCTATAACCATCACGACGCCGAGGTCTTTGCCGAGGCGTATGCCGCCGACGCGGTGGTCGTACGCCCAAACGCACATCCGTTACGCTCGCGCCACGCTATCGGCACGACGTACCGCCAAGCCTTTCTTCAAAATCCGAACCTTCGCGCAGAGATCGTCGCCCGCAACGTCAGCGGCAACGTCGTCGTCGACAAGGAGCGCGTGACCGGATTCGCCGACGGCCGGGTCGTCGAAGCCACGGTAACCTACCGCGTGCGCGACGGTTCCATCACGCACGCGGAAATCGCTACCTAATACGGAGCTCCGGGACGCGATGCAGGAAACACGGCAATCCCGTCGCCGGCCAATCCAGGAACCTTGATTTCAATGCTCGGGCGATGGTTCGGCCGATTTTCCGGTCCGGGGAAGCGCCAGAACGTCAACGACTCCGACGTGACGTAGGCACGCTTCTCGGCCCGATCGATCGCGAGGCCGACCGGTACGAGCCACGGCTGCTTATCCGGTCCGATACCGCCGCGGTGATGGCCGCCGCGCCCCATGTGCCCGAAGATATGCGAGATATTTTTCGACCCGCGCGCGTAGATGCCGCAACGGTACCCGTATGGATCGCAAATCGCCAGGTCGCCCGTCCGCGTGGTAACGATGCCGCCGTCGGAAATGAGTTTGAGTCCCAGATTCTCCGGGTCTCCGGATCCGCCCGTCCAGCGATCCACTTGCGCCGTGTTGCTCTGCGTCATAAACGTCGCGTAGACGTTGCCCTTATTGTCGACCGCAACGTATCCGCCGTTGCGCCCGGCGGGATCGTGGAGCGCACCGGTCGGCGTGGTGCTGCCGCCGGCGTAAACTTCCACCACCGTCGTCGCATCGGCGTTCTGATAGTCGCTCACGTAGACGTTGCCGCTCTTCTCGTCGACGGTGACGCCCTGCGGCTCGCCGTTCGGATCGCTGAGCGTTACCGACGGCGTACTGCTTCCCGGCGCGAACTTATAGATTTGCTTGGCGACCGCATCCGCAACCCACAAGTTGCCGCTCTGATCGGCGAAGAGTCCCTCGGGCGTGTTAAATCCTGCGATGCTTCCGCACGCATCGGCGTGCAGATGCATGCGATCGTAGACTTTGACCTCGGCATTATAAGACGAAATAACGTATAGTACGCTCGACGGACAGTTCGCCGTCTGCGCGCGTACGTGTGCCGC
>CAZMPP010000208.1:0-5130 GCA_964568035.1 uncultured bacterium | reverse complement strand
AGAGCTGTCGGACGCCGACCAAGGCTGTCCGGTAAAACACGTACCCCTGCGGCCGAGAGTCAACATCGATTGGTTCCCCGAATTGCTGAACCTATCGGTGCTTCACCGCCCGTCGGCGCTCTCCGACCCGATGGGCGCCGGCTTCAACTATGCTCGCGAGTTCAACAGCCTCGACCTCACGGCGGTCAAGGCAGACATTTTCTCCTTAATGACCACGTCGCAAGATTGGTGGCCGGCCGATTACGGTCACTACGGACCGCTTTTTATCCGCATGGCCTGGCATAGCGCAGGGACGTATCGCATCGGCGATGGCCGTGGCGGTGCGGGCTCGGGCGAGCAACGCTTCGCGCCGCTTAATAGCTGGCCCGACAATGCCAACCTCGACAAGGCGCGCTTACTGCTGTGGCCGATCAAGCAGAAGTACGGGCGTAAGATCTCGTGGGCCGATCTCATGGTGCTGGCCGGAAATTGCGCGCTGGAGTCGATGGGATTCAAGACGTTCGGCTTTGCCGGCGGGCGCGTCGACGCATGGGAACCCGACGAGAACATTTATTGGGGCCCGGAAGACTCGTGGCTCGACGACAAGCGTTACAGTGGCGAACACGATCTCGAAAATCCACTGGCGGCCGTGCAGATGGGCTTGATTTACGTGAATCCCGAGGGGCCGAACGGTAAGCCCGACCCGCTGGCGGCAGCCGTCGATATTCGCGAGACATTCGGGCGCATGGCAATGAACGACGAAGAAACGGTCGCGCTCATCGCCGGCGGCCACACCTTCGGCAAAGCGCACGGCGCCGCAGATCCGGCACAATACGTCGGCTTTGCGCCGGCCGGCGCCGGCATCGACGAGCAGAATCTCGGCTGGCGCAACTCGTTCGGCAGCGGGCACGGTGTCGATGCGATCACCAGCGGACTCGAGGGCGCGTGGACGTCTACGCCGACGCGCTGGAATGGTGAATATTTCTTCAATCTCTTCAACTACGAGTGGGAGCTGACCAAGAGTCCCGCCGGCGGTTGGCAGTGGACGCCGAAAGACGGAGCGGCCGCAAACACCGTTCCCGACGCGCACGATTCATCTAAGAAGCACGCGCCGATGATGTTTACGACGGATCTCGCGTTAAAGGTCGATCCGGTCTACGCTCCGATCTCAAAGCGCTTCCACGACAACCCGCAAGAGTTTGCCGATGCTTTTGCCAAGGCGTGGTATAAGCTGACGCATCGCGACATGGGTCCCATCTCTCGCTATCTCGGCCCCGAAGTGCCGGCGGAACCGCAGATCTGGCAAGACCCGTTGCCCGCAGTCGATCATCCATTGATCGACGATCGGGATGTCGCCGCTCTCAAGAGCCGCATCCTCGATTCGGGGCTCACCGTATCGCAGCTTGTGACGACGGCATGGGCGTCCGCATCGACGTTCCGTGGCACCGATATGCGTGGCGGGGCCAACGGTGCGCGCATACGTCTCGCGCCGCAAAAAGACTGGGCCGTGAATCAGCCCGCCGAGCTGGCAAAGGTGCTGCCGGTTCTCGAGAAGGTTCAAATGGACTTCAACGCATCGCTCGCAGGCGGGAAGAAGGTATCGTTGGCCGACGTCATCGTGCTCGGCGGTTGTGCGGCGATCGAGCAGGCTGCGAAAAGCGCGGGCCACGACGTGAAAGTGGACTTCGCACCGGGGCGTACCGACGCGTCGCAAGAAAATACCGACGCGCACTCCTTCGCAGTACTAGAACCGGCCTCGGACGGTTTCCGTAACTACCTCGGCAGCGGACACTCGCGTTCGCCCGAGCAGCAGCTGCTCGACAGAGCGCTGCTGCTGACGCTGACGGCTCCGGAAATGACGGCGCTGGCCGGCGGCCTGCGCGTCCTCGGCGCGAACGCTGGAGGTTCGAAGCACGGCGTCTTCACGACACGGCCGGGTACGCTAACCAATGACTTCTTCGTGAACCTTCTCGACATGACGAGGAAGTGGCAGCCGGCGGGCGCCGATTTCACGTACGAAGCTCGCGACCGGCGCACCGGCGACGTAGCCTGGACGGCGACGAACTTCGACCTGATCTTCGGCTCGAACTCGCAACTGCGTGCCATTGCCGAGGTCTACGCCATCGAGGGAAATCACTTCGTAGGCGACTTTGTGGCCGCGTGGGAGAAGGTCATGAACCTCGATCGCTTCGATCTGACCGTAAGCGCATAACGCGGCGACCACTGGAAAATAAAGGCGGCGTGCCGCGTGCCGGGTTGGCGCGCCGCCTTTATTTTATTTCGAACCGCCGGCGCCCCACGGCTGCCAGGCGGTCGCCCGTTGACCGAAGCGAGGGCATTCTTGCACACTCCTACCAAGGCAGATTCCCCTCCCGTCATTTCGTTAATACGGCACCAACCGACGCTCTGATACGGACACGAAGGAGAATGACGTTGTGGTATGGGTCATCGCTCACTCGCCGCACTTTTATTTCAACATCCGCGGCTCTCGGTACCGTCGCGTTACTTAGTACGCCCCTCGCCGCGGCCGAGAGTGGCGCCGTCAACACCTTTACAGTCAACGTTCCCGAAGCCGACCTTGCCGAACTGCGCCGGCGAGTCGTGGCGACGCGTTGGCCGGATCGCGAGACGGTGCCCGATTCATCACAAGGCGTGCAGCGCTCTACACTGCAGGACCTCACAAGCTATTGGGGCACGCAATACGACTGGCGAAGGTTCGAGGCAAAGCTGAACGCGCTGCCGCAAATCATGACCGAGATCGACGGACTTGCGATCCACTGCATCCACGTTCGGTCGAAACACGAGAACGCGCTGCCGCTCATCGTCACCCACGGTTGGCCTGGTTCGATTATCGAGCAGCTCAAGATCATCGAACCACTAACCAATCCAACGGCGTACGGTGGGAGTTCGTCCGACGCCTTTCACGTGGTGATTCCGTCGATACCGGGTTATGGATTCTCAGGCAGGCCGACGACGACCGGCTGGGGACCCGCCCGCATTGCGCGGGCTTGGGTCGTGTTGATGAAGCGTCTTGGTTACTCGCAGTTCCTGGCGCAAGGCGGCGACTTGGGTGCGGTAATCACGGAAGTGATGGCCGAGCAGGCACCGCCGGAGTTGTTGGCAATGCACACCAACCTCCCCGGAACGATACCGCCCGACATCATCAAGGCGCTCTCGTGCGGCGATCCCCCGCCCGCAGGGCTCTCACCCGAAGAAAAAACGGCGTACCTGCAAGCGCAAGATCTCAGAACAAAACACTTCGCATATGCGGCAGAAATGGCGACGCGGCCGCAGACGCTCTACGGACTTGCCGATTCACCCGTGGCGCTCGCCGCTTGGCTTATCGACCACGGCGATGGTTGGGGCCAGCCCGCACCGCCGATCCTTTCGGCGATACTGGGGCAGACGGTCGACGGACATCCGTCCGGTGCCGTTACGCGAGACGACGTCCTCGACAATATCACCCTCTACTGGTTGACGAATACCGGGGTCTCCGCCGCGCGCTCCTACTGGGAAAATGCCCGTGGCGGAATACCTCCGTTAAATGCCGTCAACGTTTCGATTCCCGCCGCCGTTACGATCTTTCCCGGCGAAATTTATCAAGCCCCTCGGAGTTGGACGGAGCGAGCATTCCACAAACTGATCTACTACAACCGCGTCGACAAAGGCGGTCACTTCGCGGCCTGGGAACAGCCGCAGCTCTTTGCGCAAGAGGTTCGTGCCGGCTTCAGATCGCTGCGGAAGTAGACGCATGGACCGCCGGCATTTCGTTAACGCTGCAACCATAAGTCTTACTGCCGCGCAGCTGGGACTGGTGAGCTGTGCGCGCTCCAACTCAAGCAAAACTGCTTCCGAAAGGAATGGAGAAATGACTCAAGTGCAAGAACCGCCGGCGAGCGGAACGACCGCGATTCGCCCCTTTAAAATGCCGAAGGTTTCGGACGAGGAGCTTGCCGAACTGCGCCGGCGCATCAAGGCAACTCGATGGCCGACGCGCGAACTGGTTTCGGACCAGTCGCAAGGCATACAGCTCGCGACCACTCAGGCGCTGGCGACCTATTGGGCGAGCGACTATGACTGGCGCAAGTGCGAAACGAAGCTCAAAGCCATACCGCAGTTCGTGACCGAGATCGACGGACAGGACATCCAGTTCATGCACGTGCGTTCCAAGCACGAAAACGCCTTGCCGCTGATCGTCACGCATGGGTGGCCCGGCTCCATCATCGAGCAGACGAAGATCATCGATCCGCTCACCAATCCTACGGCGCACGGTGCGAGCGCGTCCGACGCGTTCCATCTGGTGATTCCGTCGATGCCGGGATATGGCTATTCACCCGAGCCCGCGACGCTAGGGTGGGATCCGGTGCGAATAGCAAAAGCGTGGGTCGTGCTGATGCAGCGGCTGGGCTATCCGAAGTTCGCGGCGCAAGGCGGCGATTGGGGAGCCGCCGTCACGCAAGAACTCGCGCTTGTGGCGCCGGCAAACGTGGTCGCCATTCACAGCAACATGCCGGGTACCGTGCCGGCCGATATTTTAGCGGCCGCCAAAGCGGGGCAGGCTGCGCCGGCCGGCCTTTCCGGCGACGAGCTGCGGGCCTTCGAACAGCTCAAGGACTTCTATGCGCATCATCTCGGCTACGCGGTCGAGATGAGCAATCGCCCACAGACGCTCTATGCATTGATGGATTCGCCGGTGGGCCTCGCGGCCTGGATTCTCGATCACGACAAAGACAGCTACGAGATGATCGCGCCGGCCTTTGCCGGAAAACCAGGCGGCCTCTCGCGCGACGACGTGCTCGATAATATCACGCTGTATTGGTTGACCGGTACGGCGATTTCGTCCGCGCGCCTATACTGGGAGAATAAGCTGGACTTCTTCGACGTCAAGGGCATCACGATTCCGACCGGCGTGAGCGCCTTTCCGCACGAGCTATATTGCGCGCCACGCAGCTGGTCGGAGAAAGCCTATCCGAAGCTTGTTTATTACAAGCAGCACGACGTTGGCGGCCACTTCGCAGCGTGGGAACAGCCGCAGCTCTTTTGTGAAGACGTTCGTGCGACGTTCCGATCAGTGAGAACCGTCTAACCTGGAAATCTGGTAGGATTAATAGACCTTGAAAGCGAGAGGTTGAGAGCCATGGCCAAGGATTG
>CAZMPP010000207.1:0-5132 GCA_964568035.1 uncultured bacterium | reverse complement strand
CCCGATCCCGCCTCGCCCTTGGTGCGAATCATCGCCGCGCCTTCGGCGATCCGCCGAAGCGCTTCGCCAAGATCGCGCGCGCCGCAAACAAAGGGTGTCGTGAACGCGTGCTTGTCCACGTGATACTTGTCGTCGGCGGGGGTGAGCACTTCAGATTCGTCGATGTAATCCACGCCGAGCTGCTGCAACACTTGCGCCTCGGCAAAGTGTCCGATCCGCACCTTGGCCATCACCGGAATGGTGACCGTATCCATAATGCTGCGAATCAGCTCGATGGCGCTCATGCGCGCGACGCCGCCGGCGGCTCGAATGTCTGCGGGGATTCGTTCTAGCGCCATAACGGCAACGGCGCCGGCTTCCTGAGCGATGGCGGCGTGTTCGGGCGTGACGACGTCCATGATGACGCCGCCCTTGAGCATCTGCGCGAGACCGCGCTTAACGGTTACGGTTCCGGTTGTTTCCATACGTCTAATTTAGTAGGACCGCAGCCGAGGGCCTGGGGGTGGCGTGGGGGTCGATCCGGGCGCGCCCTCGCCGTTCTCGGTCGGTATGGCCGCGGGCGCGCCCGAGGGCTCCTCGGACGGCGTGAAGGTGGGAAGTGGCTTCTGGCGCCAGATCGGGATGTCCGGATTCGGCGTTGGCGTCGGAACCGGGGTCGGCCGGGGCTTCGGCGTCGGCGGCAGTGTGGGGAGCGGCTTGGGAGGCACGCGCGGATCGGGGAAGCGCGGATCTCCCGCGGCCGAAAGCGACTGCGAGCGCTTCCAGTCCGGACCGTAGGCCTGGGGCGACGAGTTGGGTGACGGCGACACGGCGGCAGGCACCACCGATTGCAGCTGCTGCTCGGTCGCTTGCCCGATGACGCGATTTCCCATTCGTTCGCCGATCGCGACAGCGGCAAGCAGTACCACCGCGCCAACGGCGAGGACGATCGTCGGGACACGCATCGAGGGCTGCATTCGAGCGCTTATACCCGGGCGAGCGGCCGGACGACGTCGAGCTTGGCAGCCTTCGCCCGCCGGTCGCTGGGTTTGCCGATCAGATGCACCTCGCGAAGATCGCCTGGCGCCATGTCGACGCGTGCCGTGTGGCCCCGGAACTCGATAAGCACGTCGCGTGCCCGGTCCAAGTGGTTGCCGAGGAAGATGCGCACCGCCCCAGCTTCATCTTCGAAGGCGATGGCGCCCACCTCGACCGGCGAGGTCGTTACCTCGTCGCTGACGTCGCGCCCGGCATAGATGCATTTAAACGGCTCTTCGGCCGAGAGCTCGGGCATGTTGCCGTAGATCGTGTCGTTGCGCAAATCGACGACGTAGGTGCAGCGATGGCCGCCCCAGTGCACGCGCGCGGCAGCGATCCATTGCCAACCCTTGGGACGCAGCGGAGCGAGGTGCGGGCGCCCGCTGGTGCGATAGCCGTTGAGGCCGCCGACGGTCTCGGCCACCGCCCACAGATACTTTGCGCCGGTCCACGGCGAGAGGTACATGCCGCGATTGCTGAGCGAACCGCCATCGAACCATTCGGCGAACTCGCCCGGAACGGTGTTGCGGGGGCTGCCGCCTTCCATCGCCAGATAAGAGATGCTCAGAAAATGCACCGCCTCGTCGACCATGCCGTTGCGCGCCAAGGCGACCGTGTACCAGAGCGTGAGATCGGGCCAGATTCCGCCCAGCAAGCCGAAGCCGTACGATGGAAAGTACCACGCGTCGGCGGTGGAGATCGTGCGGATGCCGACCGGCGTCACGAAGTCGGCTTCTTGCAGCCGCGTTAGAATCGCGCGTCGCTGCTCGTAATCGGCGATATTGAAAAGGACCGGGAAGATCTCGTCCGCCGTAAAGTTGTCCTGATAGTTCCCGTCCTGATCGTAGTTCAATACAAACGCCCCGGTATCGTCGTTGTAGAGATAATCCATCATCGCCTGACGCATGCGCTGGGCCTCGCCCTGGTAGCGCTCCCAGTGCTCGTGGTCGCCGACCACGGCGCTGAGCATTGCGGCGGCTTCCAGAGCGTATACCGCCTCCGCATTAATCTCGGTGACCGCACCGTCCAGCGTGTAGTACGGGATGATGTTCCGCCACGAGGAGATGCCGTACATGTCTACGCCCTTGGCGCGGCAGAGCACCAGGCCGTTGGCGTCGCGCTGCGTGAGCATATAATCCGTAAGCTTAACGATCAGTCCGTACCGCTCGCGGACCCAATCGTCGTCGAGCGTGGCGTTGTAGTGGTGCAGCATCGCGATGAGGTGCAGCGGCGTGTCGTCGTTGATGTTGAGGTCGTAATCGGTCTTGTAGCCGCTGACGCCGCGGATATACTCGACCATTAAACCGCTCTCTTCGACCGCCAAGTTGAAGACTTCGAGCGCGTTGCGGCTGAACTCGGGCCAGAAGTAGTCGAAACCGTGCACGAGCCACGACGTATCGCGGGAAACCAGGATGTCGGAGGGCGGCGAGTTGGTCGCGCCCCAGCCCTGCGGATACTCCTTGACGATGCGCAGCATGTTCGCTTTAGCCCAGGCCGCGCCGCGGCTGATCTCGGGCGACGGCGTCAAAAAGCGCGCGTCCGCCAAACGCTGCGTGAAGTAACCCTGCGTGTCGTGCAGCGCGCGCTGCTTATTGAGGAGTGCCTCGAGGACCGGGCGGCTGCGCTCGTTGCCGTCCTTGTGATAAACGACCGCTAGGCGCAGCGATTCACGCGCCCCGGCGGCGACCGGAACGCGATATTCGAAAGCTCCGAAGATACGCCGGCTGACCAACTCCGCTTCCTGCGGCGTGACGTCGTCGGAGGTTTGCGAGGGCGGTGCTTTGGCCAGCGTTCCGCGGCGCATCGACTCGAGCAACACCTGCTCGCGCAAGGAGAGCTCGACCGCAACGGGCGTACGCGAACCGCCCCACCAGCGCTCGCCGCCGGTCTCCAGGTTTTTCGAGCAGATAAACCGCCCGTCGTCCCAGGCGCGCACTTCGTGCTCGGGCTCGCCGTAAAAACGCTGCCCGACCAACATCGCCCAAGGAAACAGTGCGACTTCGACGTCGGCCGCTCCGGCATTGTAGAGGGTTACGTCAACGACGAACGAGACGGCGCGGTCGAAGCCCGGACCGTAAGGAACGTAGAACGCTTCGGTGACGTGCACGCGATGGTCGAGCGTAAACTCGGAAATCTGCGCGTACGGCAGAAAGGTGAGCTCTCGCTCGATCTGATGCGGAAAGAACGTCGTGTCGCCGAGGCGATAGGCGACGTGATGCGTTCCGAAGATGATCTGATCGGTATCGGCGTCCCAGAGGCCGCGGACGCCGCCTTTTGCCGTCGATTGAGCGTACGACTTGAGGTTGCCGAGCAACAGGCCGTAGGGGGTCTCCGATTCGTGCAGGACGTAGGCGCAGAACTCGTTCCGTTGCGCATCGTAACTCGAACCCATGCCGTATGCCCTACTGCGGCATTGAGCGCAGAGGCGCCTCCTCGCGCCGCGGCAAACCGATAGGCCTCGTGCTGACGTTCCGGGCCCCGGCGAAGATCAACTTGACGCTCGAGGTGCTCGCACGGCGCAACGACGGCTATCACGGCATTCGAACCGTGATGGTTCCGCTCGACATGGCCGACGAGCTGGTCATCGAGCCGAGCAACCGCTTTACCTTTGCGTGCAGCCGCAGCGAGCTTGAAGAGGAGAGTAACCTAGCCGTCGCGGCCCTGCGCGCGCTCGGCGATCTTCCGACCGTGCGAATGGAGCTGCGCAAGCGAATCCCGGTGCAAGCCGGACTGGGCGGCGGATCGAGCGATGCCGCCGCCGTCTTACGCGCGGCAATGGGCGGCGCGTTCGGCGCGCCGGGCGAACGCGATTGGATGGCGATTGCGCACGCGCTCGGCTCCGACGTTCCGTTCTTCCTCGCCGGCACCGGGGCGCTGGTCGAAGGAACCGGCGAACGGGTCACTCCCGCCGGCGCGTTGCCGAAGTGGCACGCGCTCGTCCTCAAGCCACCGGTTTCAGTCTCGACGGCCGACGCCTATCGCGCCATCGATGCGATCGATCGCCGGCTGCGTCCGCGAAACGAGAGCATCTCGCTCGCCTTGCTTGAGGCGCTCCAAGCCAAGGACTTCGCTACGGTGGAATCGTTGATGCAGAACGATTTCGAGCCGGTCGTTTGCACCCGCGCGCCGGAGATCGGCGCTGCGCTCGACGCATTGCGCGCCGCCGGCGCGAGCAATGCCATGCTCGCCGGTTCGGGCTCCTGCGTCTTCACCCTGACGCCGGATCGCGGCCGTCTCGAGAGCATCGGCGAGCGCCTCGAACTCCCCGCGAACTACGAACGGTTCGCCTGCGCTTTCGACGCCACGCCGGAGTGGGTTAAGTGAACGCGGTCGTTTTGGCGGGGGGACCGCAGGACGACGTGGCGCGCTTGCAGTCCGGCGCGCCGAACAAAGCCTTCGTCGAGATCGCCGGAATTACGCTCGTGGGCCGCGTCCTGGCGGCGCTGCGTGCCACGCCGCAGATCGAACGCATGGTCGTGGTCGCACCTCCGGAGATGCGCGGCCATCGCGATCTAGCGGGTGCCGACGAGCTGCGCGCCGACGGCGTGCGCATCACCGAGAGCCTGCGTAATGGTTTGGCCGGTTTCGCGCCCGACGACGACCTTTTGATCGCCGCGTCGGATCTGCCGGTACTCACGGTGCGGGCGACCGAAGATTTCATCGCCCGCGTCGAGGCACTCGACGCCGACGTGATCTACGGCTGCGTCGAAAAGAGCGTACACCTGCAATCCTACCCCGACGTTCCTCACACGTGGGCGCGAATGCGTGACGGAACGTTCTGCGGCGGAGGCATCTTTGCGATGAAGCCGCGGGCGCTGCCGCTACTCGACCGATTTCTCGAAGGGCTCGGCGCTGCGCGCAAACATCCGATCAAGCTGGCTCGATTTTTCGGCGTCGACATGATGCTGCGATTTGCCCTCGGACGGCTTTCCATCGCACAAGCGGAGGCCCGGGCTTCGAAAATTCTCGGTGCGCCCGTGCGGGCGCTCGTTTCACCGTACGCCGAGACGGGCGTCAACGTCGACCGGGTCGGTGACGTCGCGCTAGCCGAGCGTCTAGTAGCGCAGGAGGGAGCGCGCTCGTCCTAAGGTGAGCGCCAGCGCTTGAAGAGTTCG
>CAZMPP010000206.1:0-5172 GCA_964568035.1 uncultured bacterium | reverse complement strand
GCACGGCATCGAGCCGCACGACTTCAACTCCTACGGCGCGCGCCGCGGCAATCACGAGGTGATGATGCGCGGCACGTTTGCCAACGTCCGGCTGCGAAACGCGCTGGTGCCCGGCATCGAAGGCGGCGAGACCCGGTATCTGCCGGCCAACGAGCGCATGTCCATCTTCGACGCGGCGATGAAGTACCGCGCCGACGGGACACCGCTCATTGTTCTGGCCGGAAAGGAGTACGGTTCGGGTTCGTCACGCGACTGGGCGGCAAAGGGCCCCCATCTGCTCGGCGTCAAAGCGGTGATCGCCGAGTCGTTCGAACGGATTCACCGGAGCAATCTCATTGGTATGGGTGTTCTGCCGCTCGAGTTCCTCGACGGCGTCGATCGCTCGACGTACGGTTTGACCGGCGAAGAAATTTACGACGTAAACGGCATCAGCGGCGGAATCGAGCCGGGCATGCGTGCCCACGTCCGGGCGACCGATGCCGAAGGTGCGGGCGCAATTGAGTTCGACGTGCGCGTTCGCGTCGATACGCCCAACGAAGCCGCGTACTATCGTCACGGCGGTATCTTGCAGTACGTGCTTCGTCAGTTGCGCGATCGCGCGCGAGGAGTCTCCAGCTAGTAGGCGACGCGCGCCAGCTTGTTCGTCACGGTTTCGACGAACCAAACTTTGCCGTCGGGGCCCAACGTAATTCCCGTCGGTCCGGATTTCGGATTGAAGCCGCCGCTATATTCTGTGATCGCGCCGCTCGTAGTAATGCGTCCGAGCTTTGCATCGTTCTCGTGTTGGTATGTGCCTTTGTATTCGGTGAACCAAATCGCTCCGTCCCTTCCGGCGACGAGATCGATCGGCTGTTCTAGCGGGGTCATCCCGTTCGAGTACTCGGTGACGTGACCGCTAATTGTAATTCGTCCGATCCTTCCGCCGGCCATCTCCGTGAACCAGAGCGCTCCGTCGGAACCGGCGACGATCGAGTAGGGCTGCGAGCCGGGTGTTATCCCGCGCGAGAACTCCTTTACCTTGCCGTGCGTGGTGATTCGCCCGATCCGGTCGTTCAGGTCGGTGAACCAGAGAGCTCCGTCCGGGCCTACCGCAATGTCTTGCAGTGCGGCGTCTGTTGGAATCCCGTTGCTGAACTGCGTCACGCTTCCGTCGGTCGTAATCCGGCAGACGGCAGCGGTTAGAAATCCGTTCTCCACGAACCACAGAGCGCCGTCGGGTCCGGCGACGATGCTCAGTGGGTCTTCGTTAAGCGGAAAGGCGGTAAACGTTCCATCCGTAGTGAGGCGCATGATCTGCTCGTCGCCCGAATCGCTTAGCCAGAGCGCTCCGTCGGGTCCCGTCGCAATATCGGTGAACGCCGGGCTCGCATCGGCTTGATAGTAGAACGTCGCGGTGCGCTTTCCCGATTTGGAGATGCGCGCGACGGCGTTTTGTCCTGCATCCTGATCGATGTCGTCGGCCACCCATAACGCACCGTCCGGTCCCGTCGTCAGCGCGACGGGAAAATAATAGCGTGGGTAGTTCGGCAGATCGGAAAACTCGCGTATTCGCACGCGACTGCCCGCCGGTCGGGCGGTTGCGGCGCTGGGCGCGGCACCACTTGCATGCGGAACCGCGTTGCTGCCACCGCAGCCCGACCCCGCAAGTGTTAGCAGCGCCGCGAGCGCGTAGACGTAGACTGCTCGCGTCGACGCCATAATGGTGGACCTCCTTATAGTGTCGCGCGCCCGACGCGGTCGCGGCTGGACTCGACGAACCACATGTTGCCGTCGGGGCCCGCCGTAATGCCGGTTGGTTCTGCAGAGATATCGAGACCGCGCGAGTACTCGTGGATCTTTCCGCTCATTGTAATGCGGGCGATTTTCGAGGCGCTGATTCGGTACGAGCCATTAGATTCGAATTCGGTGAACCACATGGCGCCGTCGGGTCCCGCCGCGATGCCGTCGGGCTCTTCCGTTGGTGTGATGCCGCTCGAGTATTCGGTCACTTGTCCCTTGGTCGTAATGCGGCCGATTCGTCCCCCTGCCGCCTCGGTGAACCAAAGCGCACCATCGGGACCGGGGGCGATTGACCATGGCTGCGCACCGGCGGTAATGCCGTTGGTGTACTCGGTGATCTTACCGCGGGTGGTGATCCGGCCGATATTGCCGGCCGTTGCCTCGGTAAACCAGAGAGCTCCGTCGGATCCGGCCGTGATGCCGTTCAAGCCGCCGTTGATGACGTACGTCGTTAGCTTTCCCTTAGTGGTGAGGCGTCCGACGGCGCCGTACGCCGTGAACCACAGCGCCTTGTCCGGACCCGTAGTAATGCCGGCTGGTGCGAGGCGGCCCGTCAGGCGAAAGCCGGTAAAACTTCCGTCAACCGTCATCCGCAGAATTTGCGCGTTGTATCCGTCGGTGATCCATAGGGCGCCGTCGGGACCAGGGGTGATGTCGTTGAACGAAGCGCCTTCAGTGGTGACTCCCCCGTAGTAAAAGATATTTTTGCTTTTGCCTGATGGCGCGATCTGCACGACGGCGTTCTCGCCGTAATCCTGGTCGATCGTGTCCGTGACCCAAAGATCGCCGCTAGGGCCGGCAGCGATAGCCGAGGGAGAATAGTCATCATAATAAATCGGAAGGTCGGAGAACTCTCGGATTCTCACCCGCGTTTTCGGAGGCTCGAGCGAGGCCTGAACGGAGGGGGCGGATTGCGCGGCGGCTGGGAGGGAACTGCCGGGGCTGGAACACCCGGTGCTCCCCAGGGCGACCACAGCGGTCGCGATGATGGTGACAACTGCCCGTTGTACCATGTTGACCTCCTCACAAGGGGAACCAAAGTCAACATTTCGGCTTTATCGGACGAATTACTTGCGCTGGTGGACCGCGAAATTGTTGCCCTCGGGGTCCTGGCACCAGGCGATCCAACAGGCGGGCGTCTCCATCACGCCGTGGGTATAAAAGTGGACGCCGGCTTCTTCCAACCGCCCGGCCATGGCATCGATGTAATCTACGGCAAAAACCACGCCGCCGCAGGGATACCAGGTGTCGTTGGGCATCTTGAAGACGCCGAACGTGCTTCCGTCGCCGAGCTCGAACTCGGTTCCGTGATCCCACGAAGCGGTTTCGCTCGGCGTTAGCCCGAGCACGTCGCGATAAAACGCGATGGCCCGCTGCAAATCCTTCGCCAGATAATGATGCGTGTCGATTCCTCGAATCCGCGTTGCCGTTACGTTCATCGTAGAGCTCCTTCTAGCGTCTTTACCGCAACCGTACCGCACCATAGTTGACAGTCGCTGTCATGATTGGATAGTTTGATGGAACCGTGAAAGCCGATCGTCTCGTCGCGCTCCTCCTGCTGCTGCAATCGCGTCAGCGCAGCTGCGCGCGCTTGCTGGCCGAACGGCTCGAAGTTTCCGAGCGAACCATTTACCGCGACGTCGACGCGCTGAGCGCTGCCGGCGTTCCGGTCTATGCCGAACGCGGATCCACCGGCGGGATCGTACTGGCCGACGGCTATCGGCGAGCACTCATGAACTTCAGCGAGGACGAGGTGCGCGCGCTCTTTGTTTCGGGCGCAAGCCCCCTCGCCGATCTCGGGCTCGAGCACGGCTTAAACCAGGCGCTGGAGAAGCTGCGCGGAGGCCTGGCCGACGTGCACCGGCGCGCGGCCGACAAGTCGCGTTCGCGGATCCACCTCGATCAGCGCCGCTGGAATCAACCCGAGCCGCCGCGCGACTTGCTTACCGCGTTGCGACGCGCGGTGTGGGACGACCGTCGCGTGCGGATTCGCTACGAAGATCGCAATCGCAAGGCGACGCTGCGCAGCGTGGATCCCCTCGGTTTGGTTGCGAAAGCCGGCGTCTGGTATCTCATCGCCCGGTCCGGCGGCGAGCTGCGCAGTTTCCGTGTGGAGCGCATTCGGCGCGCGCAAGAGCTCACCGAGCGATTCGATCGCCCCGCCGATTTCGATCTGGAACGTTACTGGGCCGATTCATCGGCCCGTTTCTCCGAAGCCTCGCGCGGTTACGATTGTGTGGTGACGCTACGTGCGCGCAACGAGTCGCTCGAGAACCTTACCTACTATTGGCCGGCAGAGATCGTCGAACGGGGCGCGAGCGAATCGCTGATTCGAGTGACCTTTCCGGGAAAGGAAGTTGCGCTTTTCCAAGCCCTGGCGTGGGCGGAGATGGCTACGCTCGTCGAGCCCGCCGCACTCTGCCAAGAGATCGTGCGGCGGGCCCAGTTGGCCTTACGGCGCTACGATTTGCGCTGATGGATGATGATGGCGTTGCCTTCCGGATCCTGTCCGAAAGACATGAAACATACGGGTGACTCCATGATGTCGCTAAGCTCGAGTCCGCGACCGCGGTAGTGTTCGACTGCCGCCTTCGCATCATCGGCGGCGAACATCACCGCGCCGCCGGTCGCGCCGTCGTCGGGCTTCCAGACGCCGAACGTCGAGCCATCGGCCAGGGTGAACTCCGCGCCGCGCCCTTGCTCGTCGATCTCAGTCGGCTGTATTCCAAGTACGTCGCGATAAAAGGCGATCGCCGCCTGAGGATCGCGAACCAAATAGGCCGCGATGTCCATACCTTTGATCATCGTCTTCTCCTAAAGCTGTTTTGGTGATAGGCCGAGCTTACTCGACAATATATGACACCTTATGTCATGAATGTCCGGGCGCCCGGCGAGGGACCAGATTTAAAGCATTACGCGGCGGAAGTCGGCCAGCAGTTCGGCGACGTACACGAGGAAACGCGCCGCGCCGGCACCGTCGACTACGCGGTGGTCGTAGCTGACGCTGATCGGCAGGATCAGGCGGGGTACGAACGTCTTTCCGTCCCAAACCGGCTTAGTAACCGTTCGCGTCGCCCCGAGAATTGCGACTTCGGGCGCGTTGACGATTTGCGTGAACGCGGTGCCGCCGATGCCACCGATCGATGAGATGGTAAACGTGCCGCCTTGCATGTGCGCCAGCGTGAGTTTGCCTTCGCGCGCTTTGCCGGCCAGTTCTTGCGCCTCGCGTGCGATCTCGATCAAGCCCTTGGCTTCCGCGTTCTTGATCACCGGAACGATGAGGCCGCCGGGCGTATCGGCGGCGAATACGATGTTGTAATAGTGTTTGACGACGAGCTCGTCGCCGTCGAGCGAAGCGTTGAATTCGGGAAAGCGCTACAGAGCAGCGACGCA
>CAZMPP010000205.1:0-5194 GCA_964568035.1 uncultured bacterium | reverse complement strand
GCCCGCGCCGAAGCGGCCGTCCGACCGCGTCGCGGTCCCATGGCGGATGCTTTGAGCAAAATCGGCGACGAGCTTGCCGAGGGCTTCGCGGTTATCGACCAGCGGCACGTGGAGGTCGCCCAAGCGATAGGAAACCATTTGCTGCTGCAGCGTGGTGCTCGAAGGATCCAGCACGACGCCCTTATCGTAAATATAAATCTTCTCAGTGGGTTCGACGTCGTCCCAAACGGCCATCTTCTGGCTTCCGGAGATCATCGTGCGCCGGACCTTGACGGGCGACAGCCAACTGAGGTGCACGTGGGCGAGACAGCCTCCGGGATACCACATCGTTAGGAAGGCGACGTCCGGCGTCTTCGTGTGGACGCAGGCACCCAGCTGCAGCGCCACCGATTCGGGCACTTCGTCCAAGAGGTAGTTGATGATGGATACGTCGTGCGGCGCTAAATCCCAGACGACGTTGCTCTCTTGAAAGAGGCCGAGGTTCACGCGCACCGAGTCGACGTAATAGACGTTCCCCAACTCGCCGCTTTCGCGTAGCGAGCGCAGCTTCTCGACCGAGCCGGTATAGAGAAACGTGTGGTCCGTCATCAAGCGCAGGCCGGCAGTGGCAGCGCGTTCGCAAAGATCCACCGCGTCTCGATACGATTCGGCCAACGGCTTCTCAACCAACACGTGCTTGCCGGCCTCGATCGCGCGAGTCGCTAATGCATGGTGCGTTCGCGGCGGCGTCGCCAAAGCAATCGCGTCGACGCTGGGATCTTGCAGAGCGTCGTCGATCTCGGTAAGGCCGGTCATCGAAGGGTAGAGGCGCAGCAGGCGATCGAGACGTTCGCGATCGCGCTCGACGACGCAGCGAACCACCCAATCGTGCGAGGCGTGGAAGTTGCGCACCAGGTTTGGACCCCAGTAACCCGCGCCGACCACGGCTACTCCCAGTGGTTGCATGACTCTTGCGATCTGTAAGAGCTGCTAGGCCACAACTAAGCGGCGGCAGCTCGCGAGCGCCTCGACGACAAGGTCGATCTGCTCCGCCGTCAGCTCGGGGAACATCGGGAGGGAGAGAATTCTTCCGGCACTGCGCTCGGTACGTTCGAAACTGCCCGGACCTAGCTTGAGGTCTTCGTACGCGGGCTGCAGATGGATCGGAATCGGATAGTGGATGCCGGTAGCAATGCCGCGTTCTTTCAGGGCAGCTTGAACCTGCTCGCGATTCTCGACTTCGATGACGTAGAGATGATAGACGTGCCCTTCGTCGTGCAAGCGGCGCGGCGGAGCGATGCCGATTTCTGCAAGCTTTGCATCGTAGGCGCGGGCGTGACGCCGGCGCGCCTCGTTCCAATCGTCCAGATGGCGTAACTTTACGTCGAGGACGGCGGCTTGAATCGAGTCGAGCCGGCAGTTCCCGGCCTTGATAAGGTGCTCGTACTTCTTGCGCTGCCCGAAGTCGCGCAGCAAGCGCAACCGCTCGAAGAGATCGGGATCGTCGGTGACGACCGCGCCGGCATCGCCGTAGGCGCCGAGATTCTTTCCCGGGTAGAAACTAAAGCAACCCGCATCGCCGAACGTGCCGGTACGCCGTCCGTTCCAGCGCGCGCCGTGCGCTTGGCACGCATCCTCGATCACACGCAGGCCGTGACGTCGGGCGAAATCGACGATTGCGCCCATCGGTACGGCCTGTCCGTAAAGATGGACCGGCATTACGGCTTTGGTCTGCGGCGTCAACGCCGACTCGAGCAATGCCGGATCGATCAGGTAGTTGGCATCCATGTCGACCGGGACCGGACGCGCGCCGATCGCCGAAATGGCGATCGCACAGGCGATATAGGTGTTGGCAGGGATAATGACGTCGTCGCCCGGTCCGATTCCGATCGCCTGCAGAACCAACTGCAGCGCGGCGGTGCCGGACTCGAGGCCGACGCAATAACGGGATCCGACGTAGGTCGCAAAGTTTTCTTCAAATTGCTGGACGTCGGGCCCTAAGACGAAACTCGCATCTTCCATCACGGCGGTCATGCGAGGAACCACCTCCTCGCGAATCGAGTGAAATTGCGCCTTTAAGTCTACGAACGGGACCAGCGGCTGCTTCGTCACGAGGCGCGCTTCGTCGGCGCGCGTTGGAGCGCCTTCAGCAGCAGCAGCAAGCAAACGACGCCGATAATTTCGGCTATTGCTTGCAATAACGCGTTAATTTGCACGAGGACGAGCCCACCTGGGCGTCCCGATACGAGCCAGCCGTTGACGCACATGTCGACCTTCACGTGCGGCAGCAGGTGCCACGAAGAGAATCCGATCCAACCCGGATCGTAACGCTCGTTGAGGCGCAGCACGGAAGCGTTGCCGAACTCTCGCGAAACGAAATAGATCCAGGGCACGGGAGAGCGAAACTCGAGCGCGCGCACGCGCGCCGTCGTTTCCCGCGCGGCGGCCGGAATCGCCCTCGATTGCGCGACGAGCTCGCAAAGACCGTCGCATCGCACCGCCGCAACGCCGACCGGAATCGGAATCCAGGCAAATGCGCCGGGACCAGCGGCCAGCGTGACACCTCCGTCGGTGAGTAACCGTCCGCGCACGAAAGAAAGAAGCCATGCATCCGCCGTCACCGGAAACGGCTCGTGCGATTGCGTTAATGCGCCACCGATAGCCTGCGCCGTTTCGGGGACGGCGGCGAATGCGAGGCGCGCGTCGATCCACGCTGCGCTGGGGTCGATCGAATCGCTCGGCGCCACGATGGGGCGAATCGGTGCATAACCCGGCGCATCGGCAAAAAAGACGTTGCACGAGCCAAGCCGGTTGACGAAAGCGACGATGCGCGACCCGATACATTCCGAGACGAGCGGCGCCGGCCCGACGATAAACTGCTGCGGCGGTACGGCAAGCGGACCGGAAGCCGCGGAAAGCGAGCGCGCCGCCAACCCGACCATCCCATTCGATCGCGATTCGAGCCACGGCCGCGCGATTATCTCGCCCACTCCGAGCGCCTGCAACGCAGCGGCGTCGCCGGTGCGTTCGTATCGGGCTAACGCCATATCGACCGGAAACGTCGGAAAGTATTGATTGATCACCGCGACGCGGCGCGGATAGACGTGCGCGTCGGGGTCGGCGCCATCGCCCTCTCCGGTGCGCAACTGTAGCGGTTGAAATGCCGGAAGCAACGCGACTCTAAGGAACGGCGGCGCGCCGGGCACCGGATGCGGGTACGTTCCGGCACCAACCCAAAAGTCGCTGGGCGGATGCGCGATCCACGTGATTGGAAGAGCGATACCCGCCGCCAAGGCGACGTACTTCAGCGGCCCACGCGCCGCGGCCGCTGCGGCTAATAGCGCGAGAAGCGCCGCGAAAATCCCGGTGAGATCGTAAAGCTCGCGGAAGACGCCGCTCTCGGGAACGCTTCGCACCGTCCATTCGTAGGCAGGCGCCAACGGACCGTGAACGCCGCTGACGACCGAGAAAATCGCGACCGCGGCGACCGCCGCGGCGGCGGTAGCGCGAGAACGTCGCGTGAAGAACGTTCCGAGCGCTGCGAGCGCGAGCATCAGCCAAGCGGCGATATTCGCAAATGTTCCGAGACGATCGGCATAACCCGGAAAGTAGCCGCCAAGGCCGAGCAGCGCCGCCGGCTCGACGGATTGATTCGACTGCCAGGTGAGGCCGTACGGGGTTTGCAGCAATAGGCCGCGTTCGGCCACGACGCCGATTGCGGAAGGAAGAATGAAGACCGCTCCCGCGGCCAGCGCAAGCCATTTCTTCGTGACCGCCCCAAAGACGATCAGCGCCAACATAGCGACGATGAAGAACTGCAGCTGACCTTCGATTAGCGCAAGCCAAAGTGCGAGGCGAACCGACGATGCGTGCCGGCCACGCAGCATCTCTGCGATGAAACCCAGCATCGCGCCGTAGGACAAAACCATTACGAGATGGCCCGCCACGACCTCGTTGTAAACCCACGGGTTGAAGATTGCGAACATCCCGATACCGGCGGTAGCGGCCGGTGCGGCCGTCCAACGTCCGGCGAGCGCGGCGCCTCCCCGCACGCACAGATAGCCGGTGACGAAAGCAAAGAGAACCAGCGCGGCGAGCGGGCCGAGGAGCCACATCGTTGCCACGAGAGGAAGCGCGATGATGTACGCGGTGGGATGTGCGTTGGGAATTCCAAACCCGACCGGCAGCCAGCCGCTGAACGAGTCCTCCACGAACGACGGAATAGCCGCTGCATCGATCGGCCAGTTCCAATCGTGGCGCAGCGTCGGAACGCCCTTGAGGGTTACGAATACGGCGAACGCCAGTGCCGCCGCAAACGCGACGGCACGCGCCGCTACGACGTTACGGCGAAACGTTTGCCGATCGCTATAAGTATCCAACTCAGACACAGAAGGACGACCGCCTTTGCGGCAATGGGATTAGACGCGGCAAGCGCCGCGAGCACCGCCAAAATCATGCTGCCGGCAGCAAAGGGAAGCGCGGCGCGGCGGCCGGCGCTCGGCAACTGCTGCAGACCGGCGTCCAACTCGATCCATAGTTGAAGGGCCAGGGTCACGGCCGCAAAGATAGCAGCGCAATAGCCGGCACTCACGAACGGTCCTGCGCCCTCGGCCGGGAGTAAGCTTGCGGCCACCAACGCTGCAGCGGCAGTCCCAGCAGACCACTGTGACGCGCGCGCAAAATCCCAGAACCTTGCACCGCCCACATTTGAAGCAAGGTACGTGGGAACGTCGCGGAATCGCAAGCGCGTGCCCGGCGTCAAATGCGCCGGCGCTGTCTCGCGGTATCCGCTGAGCTGCAAGCGCCACCGCATCGCGATCACGACGGCAGCAACGGCGAGAGCGCAATACGCAAAGATTGCCAGCCCTTCGGCATAGTCATGCGGCGCGACGCTGGCCGCAATTAGTGCGGCGACCGCCGCAAGCGCCGGATACGTAGCGCCGGCCGTTAGGTTCCAGGAGCCCATATTCCGTGCGAAGGCAACGCCGTCTTCAAAGCTTTTCACGACGAAACGCCCTACGGCGGTCGGTACCAACAGCGCGACCGCGAGCACTATTGCGGCGGCAAAAACTACGCGGTACGCAAGCGTTGCAAAATCGCCGGCCACACCGCTGGGAAGCACCGCGGCGAGCCCGAGCGTTGCGACGACGGCGATGCCCAGACAGCGCAGGGTGGCCGCGATCGTTCCGCCGCGCCCCAGCGCGGAGACGGCCGC
>CAZMPP010000204.1:0-5213 GCA_964568035.1 uncultured bacterium | reverse complement strand
CCTCCAAAAAGAGAAAAGGGGATGCCGGTTTATCCGGCATCCCCTCACTAGCTCCTCCCTCTGGCGTTCAAACCGAGTTCGGAATTTCCATTATCATCGGCTCGACTGGAATCTTTAGTTCCGGTTCCGTTGCGGCAGTAACGTCTTCGACGGTAACGCCGGGGGCGAGCTCGCGAAGAATTAAACCTTCGGGCCCAATGTCGATTGTCGCCATGTCGGTGATGATGCGCTGCACGACGCGCTTTCCGGTGAGCGGCAGCGAGCACTGGCGCAGAATCTTATGCGCGTTTCCTTTGGCGACGTGCTCCATCATCACGATGACGCGTTTGGCCCCGTGAACCAAGTCCATCGCGCCGCCCATACCCTTGACCATCTTGCCGGGGATCATCCAGTTCGCCAAATCGCCCTGTTCGGAGACCTGCATTGCGCCCAGCACCGCCAAGTCGATGTGACCGCCACGAATCATGCCGAACGAGAGCGACGAATCGAAGAACGATGCACCGGGAAGTACCGTCACGGTCTCCTTGCCGGCGTTAATCAAATCCCCGTCCTCCTCGCCTTCATACGGATAGGGACCCATTCCCAGAATTCCGTTCTCGCTTTGCAGCGTGACCGTCACGTCGGACGGCACGTAGTTGGGGACGAGCGTCGGCAAACCAATCCCCAGGTTGACGTACTGCCCGTCGCGCAGTTCCTGCGCGACTCGAGCCGCAAGCTGCGTGCGCGTAAGTCCCATCTTCTTTACCCCCGATCCTGTCCGATCGAACGCGTCGTGACTCGCTCGATGCGTTTTCCCTGCGGCCCGACGTGCACGATGCGCTGCACGAAGATTCCGGGAAGGTGCACGCTCTCCGGGTCGATCGCACCCGGTTCGACCAGCTCCTCGACTTCGGCGATCGTTATCTTTCCCGCCATCGCGCAAAGCGGATTGAAGTTACGCGTCGTTTTGTGAAAGACGAGGTTTCCCGATCGATCGCCCTTTGAGGCGCGAACCATCGCGTAATCGCAGACGATCCCATGCTCGAGCACGTACTCGCGACCGTCGAAGACGCGCGTTTCCTTCTTAGGCGAGGCGACCGCTACACTGCCGTCCGCGCGATGGCGCCAGGGCAGTCCGCCGTCGGCAACCAGCGTGCCATCGCCGGCGGGCGTGTAGAAGGCTGGGATGCCGCAGCCGCCGGCGCGCAACCGCTCGGCTAGGGTTCCTTGGGGAACGAGCTCCACTTCGAGCTCCCCGGAAAGGTACTGCCTCTCGAACTCGCGGTTCTCACCGACGTATGAGCCGGTCGTTCGGCGGATGCGGCGGTTATCGAGCAGCACGCCTAACCCCCAACCGTCGATGCCGCAGTTGTTGGAAACCGTAACCAAGTCGGTTGCTCCCTGCTCCAGGAGCGCCTCAATGAGGTTGTGGGGAATCCCGTTGAGCCCAAAACCGCCCACCGCGAGCGACGCCCCATTAGGAATATCGGCGACGGCCTCGGCACAGGAAGCGTAGACCTTCTCCATGGCGCCCTAATGCGCCGACGGAACGGGCGCCGCCTTCGTTGAACGTAGCCTCGCTATGACTATGGCTCCAACCGATATTGCAGTGAACGACGAAGAGGCAATGATCCTCGCGATGGTGCGCGAGCTGGTTGCCGAGAAAGTCGCGCCGCGCGCCGCCGAAATAGACGCGACCGGCGAGTTCCCCTGGGACATCAAAGAGCTTTTCGCACAAAACGATCTGCTCGGTATCCCGATTCCCGCGGAGTATGGCGGGCTCGGCGGCACCTTCCTTACCTACGTAAAAGTCGTCGAGGAAATCTCCAAAGCTTGCGCGTCGAGCGCGCTGATCGTCGCGGTTCAAGAACTCGGCATGCTTCCGATCGTCATCGGGGGCAACGACGAACAGAAGCAACGCCTTCTGCCGAAGATCGCCTCCGGCGAGCATCTGGTCGCTTACGCGCTCACCGAAGTCTCCAGCGGTTCCGACGCGCTCGGCTCGATGCGCACGCGCGCGCAGAAACGTAAGGATTCCTACGTTCTCAACGGACAGAAGATTTGGATTACCAACGGCAGTGTCGCCGATGTGGTCTGCGTCTTTGCCGTCACCGACCCCGAAGCCGGCTCGCGCGGCGTCACGGCATTCGTCGTCGAGAAAGGCACGCCCGGGTTTACGGTGGGCAACCTCGAGAAAAAGATGGGCATTCGCGGATCGCCGACGGTCGAACTCGTCTTTCAGGATTGCGAAATCCCGGCCGCTAACCGTTTGGGTGAAGAGGGCGAGGGTTTCAAGATTGCAATGAAGGTTTTGGATAAGTCGCGTCCCGGTATCGCCGCGCAAGCGCTCGGCATTGCGGCCGGCGCGCTGGACTACGCCACGAACTACGCCAAGGAGCGCGTCGCCTTCGGCAAGCCGATCGGACAGCATCAAGGCGTCGGGTTCATGCTGGCCGACATGAAGACTGAAGTCGAGTCGGCGCGGCTGCTGCTCTACGAGGCAGCGAAGCGCTGTGACGCCGGCGCACCCGACGTCACGCTCTGGGCCGCGATGGCCAAGCTCAAATGCGGAGACGTCGCAATGGCGGTAACGACCGACGCGGTTCAGGTGCTCGGCGGCTTCGGTTACTCGGTGGATTACCCGGTCGAGCGAATGATGCGTGACGCCAAGATCACCCAAATCTACGAGGGCACACAGCAGATTCAGCGGCTAGTCATCGCGCGCAATCTGGTAGGGCGCCGCTGATGCGCACGTTCACCTGTATTCTGGCGCTGCTCGTTGCGGGCTGCGCCCAAGACACGGTCGCCCGCTACTCGACGCCGGCGATCGGCTCGCACGCGTTCACCGCGATGCGCGGCTCTAAACTGCACGATCAGACGAAGATCAGCCATGTCGTCATTATCTTTCAAGAGAACCGCACCCCCGACAACCTCTTTCACGGACTCAAGGGTGCCGATATCGCCGAGTACGGCTACAACTCCGCCGGCAGGAGGGTGAAGCTCGCGCCGATACCAATAACCGAGCCGTACGACCTCGATCACGAGCATCGCGCCTACGCCATCGAGAGCGACAACGGCAAGATGGACGGCTTTAATCTCGAGCACTCGTCGTATTGCAAGGGTAAGACTTGCATAAAGCAGGCCGTGAGGGCCTACGGCTACGTGCCCCGCACCGAGGTCGTTCCCTATTTCGCTATGGCCGAGCAGTACGGATTCGGCGACCGGATGTTCCAAACGAACGAAGGCCCCAGCTTCCCGGCGCACCAGTACATTTTGAGTGGCACGTCGACGCTCAATCCGAGCTCGACGCTGCGCGCCTCGGAGAATCCGTTCACCCCGAAGCAGACCTATACGGGTGGATGCGACGCTCCGCAAGGTTCGCTGGTGCAGTTCATCGACGCTAACGGGCAAGAGCTGCAAGAAGGTTATCCTTGCTTCGATCGGCCGGCCCTCACCGATCTGGTTGACGCTAAGGGTTTGACGTGGCATTACTACCAATCACATGGCGGCGCCGCTCTCTGGAACGGGCCCGATGCAATCAAACACATTCGCGATAGCTCGGAATACTCGACCGACGTCACGTGGCCGCCATCGAAGGTGCTCACCGATATCGCCTGCGGGAACTTGGCCAACGTCGTCTGGGTTATCCCGACGGGGGCAGAATCCGATCACGCCAACACCAACAACGGCTCGGGCCCCGACTGGGTCGCCTCGGTCGTCAATGCGATCGGAGAAAGCAAGTATTGGGATAATACCGCGATATTCCTCACGTGGGACGATTGGGGCGGATGGTACGATCACGTCTCGCCGCCGGTTTATAACTCTTACGAGCTCGGCTTTCGCGTCCCGCTCGTCGTAATCTCGCCGTACGCAAAAAAAGGCTACGTCTCGCACGTTCAACACGAGTTCGGCAGCATCTTGAAGTTCACTGAAGAGACGTTCGGATTAGGTTCGCTCGGGACGACGGACGTGCGGGCCGACGATCTCTCCGACTTCTTCAACTTCAATAAAAAGCCGCGTCCTTTCAAACAGATCCCGAGCGTGCGCCATGGCGACTACTTCCTGACCCAGCCCGTGTCGAACGAAGACCCCGACGATGACTAAGCGTTCGCTGAGCCTTTTCGTCGCCGCACTGCTTGCCGGCTGCAATCAGCCCCCCATCGGCCAAGCCGTGCCGAGCGGAGACGGCCCGGCCAAACCCGTCTCGGTGCTCGCTGGTCCGGCGGTCGAACGCGCGCTCTTAGGAAACGGCAAGATTCAGCACGTCGTGATCATCGTTCAAGAGAATCGCTCCGTCGACAACCTTTTCAACGGCTTGCCCGGTGCCGACACCGCGACGGACGGACTCAACTCCGTCGGTAGTCACACCAAACTTGTGCCCACACCCATGACCGCGCGCTACGACCTCGATCATTCGCACATCGGATTTGAGACCGAGTATGACAGTGGGCGTATGGACGGTTTTAATTTAGAAGAGTCGCAATGCTACGGTAGAGAAGGCTGTGGCCAAAGGGAGCGGCTCGCATATGGCTACGTTCCACAAAGCGAAGTGCGACCGTATTTCGACATGGCCGAACAATACGTTTTCGCCGATAGGATGTTTGAAACGAACCAGGGCCCGAGCTTTCCCGCGCACCAATATCTCATCAGCGGGACGTCTACGATCGAAAAAGACTCCGAGTTCCGCGCCTCGGCAAAGGCCCTGTCGGCTACGCAGAAAGTTGTGGGCGGCTGTGACTCTCCGGCCGGGTCGTTGGCGCTAACGATCGGCGCGCACGGTCAAGAGACCAGACAAGTCTTTCCATGTTTCGAGAGGCCGGCGATAACCGATCTGCTGGACGCAAAAGCAATCTCTTGGCACTACTACCAGCCCACGACGGGCGCGGGGTTATGGAATGCCTTCGACGCGATCCGGCATATTTGGCAGAGTCCGGAGTATGCGCAGAACGTAATTTGGCCGTCGCGCCGGATTTTCGGCGACGTATCGCAACACACGCTGCCAAGCGTGGTATGGGTTATCCCACCGTCAAAATCGTCCGACCATCCGCACACGACCGACGGATCGGGTCCCGCGTGGGTGGCTTCGGTCGTCGACGCCGTGGGAAAGAGCACGTATTGGAATAACACGGCTATTTTCGTGCTCTGGGACGATTGGGGCGGATGGTACGATCACGTCAAGCCGGAGCAGTATAACGCGTACGAGCTCGGCTTCCGGGTTCCGCTGATCGTGATAT
>CAZMPP010000203.1:0-5233 GCA_964568035.1 uncultured bacterium | reverse complement strand
GACAGGTGAACCCTTGACATTGTCCTGCATCCAGAGGATGGCGCGGTAATCCGCGCCGGAGTTCATGCCCGAGGTGTGCGCCAGCAGCATTCGAAGGGTTATCGCCGAGTGCGCGCCGTCGCGCCACTCCGAAAGCACACCACCCAACGGCGTGTCGAGGTCGAGACGGTCCTGCGCCACCAGTTGCAGCGCGAGCGTCGCGACGAAGAGTTTGGTAAGCGAAGCGAGATCGAAGAGCGAGTCGACGTAGACTTCGCGCGCCGCCGCGTCGTCGCGCGTCGCACCGTAGGCGCGTTCGAAGACGACCTTGCCGCGATGTTCGATCCGGGCGACGGCTGCGGTAAAGTGCTTGCCGCACCCGTCGCGCAGAACGTTTTGAACACGTTTAAAGCGCGACATCTCGCTGCAAGCTCGAGATCGGAAGGCGACCCGCCGGCATGTGACCGCTGAAGAGCACGTCGGCCAGACCGCCCAGCGATGCGACGTCGTCGCCGTAGGCCGCCAGCAGGTGACGCGCCGCGCCGAAGAGCGGCAGATCGAACGGTTCGCGCAACGATACCACGGTCGCGTCGGGGTAGGCGGCGAGAATGCGCGAGATTGTCGCAGCTTGCGCGGGATGGAGATGCGCGCGCCGCGAGAGCACCAGCGGACGGCGGCCGCGCCGCTCCAGCTCGGCGAGGAGCTGCTCTACTTCTTCCGCCGCGGGATCTAAAGAGAGTGCGATGTGAGCCAAGGCGGGCGACTCGCGCACCAACGTGGTATCGCCGCCAAACGAGACGGCGATCGAGACGATTGGATCGGCGTGAGCGATGCCGCGAACGAGAGTGATTGCACGGCGCGCAATCTCTCGCCCCAAGTCGGGATGCGGGGGAAACTCGTCGAGAGCAATCGGCGCGTTTCCGGCGTGCCGCAAGGTTTGCGCGCGCGCGTTCGCCTCTTCTAAGCGTCGGAGGGGAAGGCGTCCGCCGGCGACGGCGTCGGCGATTGCCTCGGCCGCGCGCAGCGCGCGATCGGGGCGATGGCTGAAGACGAGCAGGTCGACGCCGGCTGCCAATGCAGCGACGGCGACGTCGTCATCTTGCAGTTCCGCGAGCGCTCCCATTTCGAGACAGTCGGTAAATAGCGCACCGCGAAATGCCAGCTCGTCGCGGAGCAAGCTGGTCGCGATGCGCGCGGAGAGCGTCGCCGGACGTTCCGAATCGAAGGCTCGCGCGACGACGTGCGCGTTCATCATCGCGGGTGCCTTTGCAGCGACCGCGGCAAACGGCACGAGATCACGCGCTCGCAGTTCGCCCTCGCTGCAATCCACGAACGGTAAGGCCTCGTGGGAATCCGTTGCGGTCGCCCCGTGCCCGGGGAAATGTTTGAAGCAGGGCGAGATGCCGCCGGCCAAAAGACCGGTCGCTAAACTCTGACCGAGCGCGGCGACGCGTAGCGGATCGCTGCCGAACGAGCGCGTCCCGATGACGGTGTTGCGCGGATCGAGCGCGAGATCGAGCACCGGCGCAAAATCGAGCGTGCAGCCGGCGCGGCGCAGATCGAAGGCCAACTGCTCGCCGGCCCGCCGCGTTAAATCAAGATCGTCGGCAGCCCCGAGCGCCATCATCGGCGGCATCGTCTCGACGCCTTGGCGAAGGCGCGCAACGGCGCCGCCCTCTTGGTCGATAGCGATCAGCGGCGCGTCGATTTGGCGCGCGCGCAGCGCGTCGCTCAGCGCACGCACCGTTTCGATCGGTGCGCCGGGGTCGTTGAAGAGAACGTAGGCCCCGAAGACCGGCATGGCCGGGTCGAGTTCGGCAGCGCGAATGCCGGCGACGATAACGCCGCGTGCCAGCTCGTCGAGCTCGCTCACGCCAATGCTGTTCCCGTCGTAGAATCAAAGCGGCGAATTGCATCGCCGGGCAGCTCGAGCGCCACGAGATCGCCGGCCAATGCCGCCGTGCGCACGGGCACGCGAACGACGACGCTCCCGCGCGTGGTCTCCACGTCGAGATACGCATCGGCACCAGTCGTTTCGCGCCGCGCGACGCGGCCACGCAGCGGGGCATCGGCTACGACGCGTACGCGCTCGGGACGAATGCCCAGCGTCACCCCGTCGCCCGGCAAGAGATTCATCGGACGTTCTCCTAAGAAGCGTGCGACGGTGAGATTGGCCGGTGAGTCATAAACCCGCTGCGGCTCGCCGGAATCCTCGATCCGGCCATCCACGAGTACGGCCAATTGACTCCCCACGCTCATCGCTTCGACGTGATCGTGGGTGACGTAAAGAATTGGGCCCACAAAATGCTGGCGCACGCCGAGCACTTCGTCGCGAACCGAACGGCGCAGCGACGGGTCGAGATGCGCCAGCGGCTCGTCGAGCAGCAGTGCCGCCGGATCGGAGAGTAGGGCGCGCGCGATCGAAGCGCGCTGGCGCTCTCCGCCCGAAAGACGCGACGGACGCCGATCTAAATAGGCGCCTACGTGCAGCGCGGCAGCGGTGGCATCGATTCGCGCTCCGCCGCCGGTTCGGTCGCGTAGAGCGAACCGCATATTCTCGCGCACCGTCATATTGCGCAGCAAAGCATCGTCTTGAAAGACGAGTGCGACCCGCCGCTGCTGCGGCGGCAGCGTCGCGATGGAGGCACCGTCGAGAAGCACGTCGCCGCCACGCGCGCGTAGGAGGCCGGCGATAATACGCAGGAGCGTAGTCTTTCCCGCGCCGGAAGGACCGACGATGGCCAGCGTCGAGCCATCCGGAACTTGAAACGAGATTCTGTCGAGGGCGGGTGCGTCGCGACCGGGGTGCGCGACGATGAGCTCGCGGACTTCGAGAGGCACTACGAGTCGGGCCGGTCGAGCGTGCGGTATTCCTCGCGCGCGGCAGGGTCGCCGGCGCGGGCACGCTTTACGACGTCACGCAGCCAGACGACGCCGGCATCATCGGCCTTGCGTCCGGCCAGGACCAAACGCAGCGCGATGAGCGAGAGGTCCGGCGTTCGTTCACCGAGGCGCTGCATTCCCTCGTAGAATGGCGCCGCGCCGGGGGCATCGGGACGCATCTCCAGGAGCCGCCGAACGACCTCGGGCTTCGGCGGTTCGCCGTAGAGAAGATAGCCGTCGAGCAACTCGAACTCCACGGCCATGGCTTTCGCCGCACGAGCCGCTTTGCTCTGCGTGCTCGCGCTCACGACGCTGGGAGCGAACCGCAACGATACCAGGCTCACCCACTTGCTGTACGGCATGCGCAATGCCTCGGGGCCGCTCTGGATGGCCCACGTCGTTTCGGTTTCGCGACAGAGCTTCAACGGCGAGGCCAGCGTGGTCTCGACCGACAGCGCCGGCTTGCGCTTCAATCTCCGGCACTGCAGCGCGGAGATTTGCGACGGCACCTATTTCGACGGCGATCGTCTTTACTCGGTCAATATGAACGGAACGACGCTGCCGCAGTCGCTCCAGTCGCAACCGTACCTGCGGGGTTTACGCCTGATCGCGTCGCTCGGATTTTTGTCCCCTTCTTTCCTCGCGGCGGGTGGACGGATGGGCGACACCGGCAACGCGTCGGTGAATGGGAAGACGTACCGCACCTTCGTTGTCGCCGATGCATCATCGTACGCGCTGCGCGTTTTCGTCGATCCGGCCACCAGTCTGACGCGTTTCGTCCGCGAGCTCGACGGCAGCCACAGCTTCGAGTACCGGAACTACCATCGCGTCGGCGGCTTTATGCTGCCGTTCGACGTGCTGCACGACGGCCAGATCTTCGAGCACTACGACAACCGGGCGGTAGTGTCGTCGGCCTTCGTGCCGCCGCACGGATTAGCTCCGGCCTTTGCCGGCAAGCCGCAAGCCATTGCCACCGATCCGGACGCCGTAACGCCGATTGCCGACTGCAGCGTGGGCGGTGTAACCGTGCGCTGCCTGATCGATACCGGTAACTCGGGACTCTCAATGAGCTCCGAGCTCGCCAGCCGGTTGGGCGCCCCGGTCGTCGGAAACTACCGCGTGCGCGGCTTGGGAGGCTATAAAACGCAGGTCGTAAGAGCCGGCCCGCTGCACGTAGGCAACGCTGCCTTTCCCGACGCGTATTATGTCGTGCTCAACGATCTGCGACGCTACGGCTACGACGTCGTGCTCGGCTCCGATTTCTTCGGTGCAACGGGCGTTGCGATCGACGGCGCCGCGCACGAGGTGCGTCTCGGCGTGACGCTCGGACGGGCACCGATCGCGCTCACGCTATCGTTCGAGAACTCCGTGCCGGTCGTTAGCGTCGGCCTGGGATCGCTCGATGCCCGCTTAGCAGTGGACACCGGCGACGAATCGAACGTCAATTTGGCGTACGATTTTTACACCAAACACCCGGGTCTGTTCGCGATAACCTCTCGGCGGACCGTAGGCGGGATCGGCGGCGGCAGCGTCGAGCTGCTCGGCGAAATCCCGCAGGTGCGCATCGGCGATTACCGCACCGGTCCGCAGCGCATCGGGACCACTCAAACGCTGCAGGGCACCGCATCGGGCCACTTAGGAGCGGCTTTCCTGCAACAGTTCGTGGCGCAGTTCGATTACGTTACGGCCCAGCTGCACCTCATCCCGAGGCGCACCTAGCGGTTATTGCGGCCGCCTGTGGGCTCCTCCGGGCGAGAGGCTCGTGCTCGTGCTCGTGCTCGTGCTCAAGCTCGGGCTAAGACTCGCAGGCTTTGCGTCGCAATCGGGACGACCGTTTACGACGAGACAGGTCTGCTGGGTGACGCGATCGACGCGCAAGACTGTATGTCCCATTTCGATGTAACTGTAGCGGATAAAGAACTGAAAAAAGAGCGCAAGGAGACCTAAACCTCCCAGCGCGGCGGCAGCATAGAGTACTCGGGGCATACGCACATTCCGGGCCGTATCGAGGAAAGATTCTTCCATCTCGAATTGCTCGCTGTTCCAATGACGTAGCGGTGTAGGGGCTGGGTAGGATTGTTATCGCGTTATCCGGATTCCCTGCTTACTCAGAATAGAAAGTGAAGCGACCATTTAAATCGTCGTTAACGGCGCTCCCGAATTCCCCCAGCCCTTGCATTCGGTTGCTCGCTTATAATAGACCGTCCGTGAGGCCACAGGCCCCTTCCAGGGTCAACTGTTGCGCAGATCCGGGCGTCATCCAGATAAACCAGGTATTGTCGCCGACAACGCCATCTACGGTAACGCCGGCCCAGGTCTGCAGTGCTTTGACCGACGTCTCCGTCATTGCGCCGAAGACGCCGTCGATCGC
>CAZMPP010000202.1:0-5292 GCA_964568035.1 uncultured bacterium | reverse complement strand
GATCGCGTCGGCGAGATGCCCGGCAAACGTCGGCGAGACGGTCACGTCGGCGACGACGCGAAACGGCTGCGGGCCGCCGGCCTGCGAGAGCAGCCGTTCGATGAAGCTCTTACGCCCCTTCGCCGAGGCCTCGCCGTACAAACCGCACGTGCGGACGATCAATGCGTCCATTCGAAGCGAGTCGACCAGGTATTCGCCCGCGAGTTTAGAGGCTCCGTAAACCGAGAGCGGATGCGGCGCGTCGTCCTCCGCGTACGGTGCCGTCGTCTCACCGTCAAAGACGTAGTCGGTGCTGACCGTAACGAAGGTAGAACCGGCCTCGCGCGCCAGACGTGCCGCATTGCGTACGGCCAGAGCGTTGACCTCGAAGGCCGCCCCCGGCTCCGCTTCGCAACGATCCACGTCGTGAAAAGCCGCCGCGTTCACCACGACGTCGGGACGCGATCCTTCGATTGCGTCACGAACTTCTGCGTGGTCTTCCAGTTTCAGCGTTTGGTGTGGAGGCGCGACAATCTGGCATTCCTTCCAGCGCTGCCTAATCGCCGTTCCGAGCTGGCCGCTTGCGCCGAGAAGCAGTACGCGCTTCAAACGGTCGAGCGACGCCCGGCCGTGTGACGCTGCGTCGCGAGTGAGATCGCAACGGCGAGGGCGGCCGCGGCGTTGCCGAAGGCCATGATGTCGACGACCGTCGCGAGCGAGGGATGATGGGTCGCGATCGCCCCCAAGGTTCCGAACGTGCATATGAACAGCGGTACGGTAAATGCGAGCCGGTGGGTGGCGATTCCATAGTAGGTCAAGGCATTGGTCAGCGCCAGCAGGACCATCGCAAGGCCGTAAGTTACGAGCAGCGGCGTAGCCGCATCGTAAGCGTGCCCGACCAGCGCGTGCAGCACGAACGTCCCGAAGAACTTAAAAATGAAGAGCCCGCAGAGGGCGATCGACGAGAACATCAACAAGCTCATGAAGAGCACTTCGCGCGTCGGTGCCCCGCGGGCATGGCGGTCCGCCGCTTGCGGCAGCAGCACGGTCGGCACGAACCCGACGAGATAGAGCAGCGTCTTGCCGCCGAGCGACGCAGCCGCGTAAAGCCCCGCGGCATGCGCGTCAAAGAAGTGCTTTACTAAAACGACGTCGGCCGAACCCATCAGGGCCGTCGCGATCGTCGCGGCCGCCGCGCCGGCACCGGCATTGAGTAGGCGGCGCCAATCGTAGCGCATGCTCTGACTTCGGGACGACGCGTAGCGCCGGTTGAGACGAAGCCATAGGTAGATCAGCGCACAGAGCGGTCCGAGCAAGAAGCCGAAGATCGCGCCGCCAAGCTTGAAGCCGACGGCAATCAACACGCCGATTCCAAGCACCTTGGCAACGCCTTCCGCCGCGTTGGAAATCGAGTAGCCGCCGAAATCTTGCGTGCCTTGTGCGACGGCGCGCAGCGCGCTGACGAACAGAGCGCCCCCGGCGATCAGGCCGACGAACGGCACGGACCATGCCGGGACGTGCAAGAAGCGCGCGAACCAAAACGATCCCAGCAGCGCCATCACCAGATAGATCAGGGCGAGCTTGGCAAAACCGCCGTTAACGCTGTCGGTGAGTCCGCGCAGGTGGCCGTCGTCGTGGAGAGCCCGGAACTCGGCGGCAAGCTGCGCCACTACCGGTGCGACGAAGGCCGCAGGCAGCGCCGCGATGACCGCGGCGTTGATCAGCGCGTAAAGTTCGCCGTAGGTCGTGACGCCAAGCTGGCGGCTCGCCACGGCATGCGCGACAAAACCGCAGATGTTGAGCACCATGCTGGCGGAAAAAACCAGCAGGCTTTGCTTGATCATGGCACTTGCGCGAAGGCGTTGGAGTCCGCGCCGAAGCACGAGCGTGCCTGGCGGACTCATACTGCCGTTCATCGTACCCTCGTTCTCATGGAGATCGAGCAATTACCTCTTGGCGGCGCTATGCTGCTGACGCCACGGATCTTCGCTGACGAACGAGGCTATTTCGAAGAAATTTACTCGCTCGATCGTTATCGCCGATGCGGCATCGAAGAAACGTTCGTGCAAGACAATCTTTCGCTCTCGCGCCGCAACGTCTTGCGTGGACTCCACGGCGACCCGCGAATGGCCAAATTGGTCTTCGTCGTGAGGGGCAGCATTTACGACGCAATTGTCGATTTCAGACCGGAAAGCCCCACGTATCGACGCTCGTTTGCCGTAACGCTGACGGCGGCGCAGGCACGCCAGCTCTACGTGCCCCGCGGCTTCCTTCACGGCTTTTTGGCCCTAGAAGACGAGACGATCGTGGGCTACAAGCAGAGCGCCCCCTACCATCCGGAGTCGGAAATCGCCGTCGCTTGGGACGATCCGGATCTCGCAATCGAGTGGCCGCTCGCAGGCGCCCGCCCGATCCTCTCCGCTCGGGACGCCGCCAGCCCTCGGCTGCCGGGGGGCCGGGCGTAACAAACGCGCCGAGGCTAGGTAGAAGGCCGCAGAGGAACCGAATCGAGGGAGAATGGCATTCCGTGATCAGAGCGACGAAGCTCTGGTGCAGCGAGTGCGCTCCGGGGAAAGGGAGGTCTTCGGCGTGCTGGTCGACCGCTACAAACGCGGCATTGCGAACTTTATCGGTGCGACGGTGCGCAACTCGTCGGAGGCTGCGGACTTATCGCAGGAGACGTTCCTGCGCGCGTACGCTCATCTCGGCACGTTCAACCCGCAGCTCGGCAAATTCTCGACCTGGATCTATCAAATCGCAAGGAACGTGAGTCGAACCTATCTCGCCAAATCGATGCGCTCGCCGCAACTGCAAGAACTCCCGCAGGAACGGACGCTCGAAGAAGCGTTGCCCGATCTTTCTCCGCAGGTCGACCCGGCCGGCGGATTGTTGCGCGAAGAAGCCGAGCGTGAGCTGCGCGCCGCCTTAGCAGAACTTCCCGAACGAACGCGGACCGTTTTAGCCCTTCGATACTTCGACAGCATGGAATACCAGGCGATCGCAACGACGCTCGGCCTATCGCTCGGCAACGTCAAGACGCTCATTCATCGCGGCAAGATTGCGCTCACTAAGAAGATGCGCGAACGCGAAGCGCGCGCGGCCGGCGGGCTTCAAGCCGCTGCGAATCACGGAGGACGGCGTGCGCTGCTCCTCGTGTGAGCCACTGCTCGATTCGTACCTCGAGGCGACGCTGCGCCCAGCGCAATCGCGACAAGTCTCCACGCACCTCCAGGACTGCAGTGGATGCGAGGCGTTGTTGAGCGAGCTGCGCGTGATCGACGCACTGCTCCATACGGCGAGCCCTCCGGCGCGCTTCGATGCAGGCTTTACCGCCGGCGTTTTAGAGGCCGCGCAAGCGGGGGGTGCGCCGGCCGTGCGCCGGCGCAATGCGCTTTGGCCGTCGCTCTTGATCTATCTCGGCGCCGCCTGGATCGCCGCTGCGATCGTCTTCACGTGGCGCCACGATCTCGGGTTGCCGCTTGCCGCAATCTGGCAGATGCAGGCCCATGGATTCGCGGCCTTTGCGGCCTTGCTGCGCACCGTCGCTCCTGCTACGCCGCTTGCCGCCGCGGCCGTTACTGCCGTCTTGATCGTCGACTTCCTTTTATTGTCTGCGATGTTTTACGGTTATCGCCATCTCCGTCCGCGGCTGGCCGTTTATCTCGCTAGAGGACCACGCCCGTGAAAAACCGATTCTTCGCCATTCCCCTGCTCGTGCTCGGCGTGCTGATACTCTTCGCCGCCCCCGCGCTGGCCGACGCTCGCGCGATCTACCACGGCGGCACCTATTTCGGTTCGGTCGTCGTCGAGCCGGGGCAGGTTGTCGACGGCGATCTCACGGTGATCTTCGGTGACGCCACGATCGCGGGAACGGTGGACGGCGACGTCAACGTCATCGGCGGCAGCTACGATCCACGCCCTGGCGGGGTCGTCGCCGGACAGGTCAATCAGATCGGCGGAGCGGTGACGCAGGCCGTCGTTCCGTGGGCACCGAGCGAAACGGTCTATAATCCCTATCTCCCGGATCACCGGCTGCTTTGGCGGCTCTCGTGGAACTTGCTGGCAGTGCTCGTCTTCCTGATCTTTCCTCTGCGAACGAGAATGGTGCTCGACCGGCTGGAACGCCACCCCGGCCTCTCGACGGTTGCCGGCGTCCTCGGCTGCGTCGCCATCATCCCGCTGGCCGTGCTCCTGGCGATCACCATCTTACTGTTGCCGTTGATTCTGCTGGAGATGATCTTCGTGTTGGCCAGCGCGTTCTTGGGGACCGCGGCTCTCGCGCTGCTGATCGGCCGGCGCCTCTGCGAACTGGTCAGTCCGGCGACGACGCCTTCGCCGCTGCTGGCGCTGGTGGTCGGCATCGCCCTCATTACCGCCGCCGAGCTCGTCCCCGTGCTCGGGACGCTGGTCTTGATCTTGGTCGGCCTCATCGGGCTGGGGGCCACCATACTCTCCTTTGCCGGCGAGTCGCTCGGCACATCGATTAGCGGACCCCCCATGGCCTCCGCCTAAAAGAGGCCCATGTCCACCATCTCGCGAGCGTCGCAGTTCGCCGAGCGAACGAGCCGCCTTCGGGCTTCCACGATTCGCGAGATGCTCAAGGTCACTCAACAACCCGACGTTATCTCGTTCGGCGGGGGCCTTCCGGCGCCCGAACTCTTTCCCACCGCCGAAATCGCCGAGGCGACGCAAGTCGTGATGGAGCACTACGGTGCGGCCGCACTTCAGTACAGCGTGACCGAGGGAATTCCGGAGATGCGCCGCTGGGTTGCCGACCGCCTCAACGCGCGGTTCGATCGCAATTTCGACTCGGAGGCGGTTACGATCGTCAACGGTTCGCAACAAGGCCTCGATTTAGTCGGCAAAGTCTTTCTCGATCCTGGCGATCACGTCGTGCTCGAAGATCCGTCGTATCTCGGCGCGATTCAAGCCTTCGACGCGTATCAAAGCCGCTACCTGACGGTCGACACCGACGAGGAAGGGCTCATCCCGGAATCGCTCGAGCGCGTCCTCGAACGAGCCGATCCGTTTCCGAAGTTTCTCTACCTCGTTCCCAACTTCCAGAATCCCACGGGTCGCACGCTTTCCCGGCGCCGCCGCGAACTGGTCGTGCGCATCTGCGAACACTTTGGCCTTCCGATCGTGGAAGACGATCCGTATGGCGAGCTGCGCTTTGAAGGCGAAGATCTTCCGTCTTTGATTTCTTTTGAGACTACGGCGCCGATCATCTACTCGGGAACGGCGAGCAAAATCATGGCGCCGGGAATGCGCATCGCGTGGCTCCTCATCGCAGACGAGGAGATCCGCGAGAAG
>CAZMPP010000201.1:0-5304 GCA_964568035.1 uncultured bacterium | reverse complement strand
GTACTCGCATAATTACTGGGAACGGAATCAGAGCCGAACGCGACGACCGTGCCGTTTACGCTTTTCGACAACCGGATGCTCGTGCAGGCTTTGCTCGACGGAAGCGGTCCCTACACTATGATCGTCGACACAGGGTCGGATCAGCTGGTCGTTACACCGAGCGTCGCGCAGCGCCTCGGCCTGGCGACGCGGCGTGCCGGATTTGCAAACGGAGCGGGCAGCGGGTCCGCAGAGTTGGGACTGACGCGCGTACCGACCGTCACGGTTGGATCGCTAAGGTTTAGCGACGTATCGGCGGCCGTGCTGGACCTTGGGCCGATCCAGCGCGCAATCGGCTTCCCGCATTTGGATGGCGTCATCGGCTACAATATGCTGCGCCGCTTTCGCGTCGGCGTCGACATGGATGGCCAGCAGTTAACGTTCTCGTCCGCACCGTTGCCGGTTCCGAAAACGGCGGCGACGGCTCCGTTTACCATCAGCGGCGGAATCATCCGCGTGGCGGCCGCGGTGGACGGCGTCGACGGCACGTTCATGATCGATACCGGCGATCGTTCGTCGCTCACGCTATTCCGTCACTTCGCCGAGGCCAACAACTTCTATCGCGATGCGCCGGTCCGCAACGTCATCACCGGCATCGGCATCGGCGGCCCGGTCTATAGCGATGTGCTGCGAACCACCGTCTCGCTCTTCGGCATCACGATCCCCGGCGTCGTGACGCGCGCCTCGCGGGATCGCGGCGGAGCCTTTGCCGTGGGAGGCGGCGCCGCGAGCATCGGCACCGGGCTGCTGAAGCGCTTCAACATCGTCTACGACTATCCTGACTCAACGATCTACGCGTGGCCTAGCCGCTTCTTCCACGACACCGACCGGTACTCGCCGCTTATTTATGATAACGGCGTGCTCCGCGTCGAAGAGCCGACCAATGATCCCACGCTGCTCGCCAGTCCGCCGCCGAAACTGCCGCTTCACCGCGTCAATCGCTAACTGATTCGAGGAATATCTTTCTCGCAAAGCCGCCGCGGTCTTCATTTTTCTTCTGCCGAAGCGTCTCGAGGTCTTCGCGTGAGAATTCGTAAGCGCGAAGGATGGCGTCTATGACCTCGGACAGGTCGGCGAGTTCCGACAGGAGCGAAGCGTCCGATGCTTCTAAAAGCTCTCCGGCTTCCTCCAGTACCTTGGCCTTGAGGGCTTCACGAAACTCCTCGTCGCTAAGCTCTCTCCAATTCGCCCTCTTTCCGGCCTCTTCAATAATCGTTGGAATGCCATCGCGGACGAGTTTGTCGTACCTTTTCATGTAGACCAGAACCTGGGCCATTCCACCGAGATCGCTGCTTGGTAAAGCCGCTCGATTTCCAGCTCGCCGATTGCCAAGGAAATACCGGCCCGAGATAAGGCTCGGTTCCGCAGTAATAGTTTTTGTATGAAAGTTTCGGATGGAAGCCAATCCGACTTGCCGGCATTACACTTAGCACATGCGGGAACAAGATCCCAAAGGTCGTCCTCAAGCAAGAAACTCCAAGGGATAACGTGGTCCACCGTGGGCGCGACGCGGTCGCCGAGAGGCGACTCACAATAAAAGCACCGAGGTTGGGGATCCGCGAGGAGGATCTTCAGATACTTTTGCAATGACTTGCGCGATGCTCCATCCCTCGAAACCTTCTGCACGATGCGCGGTGCGAGTCGATTGCAGTTCTCAAGGAACTCAGCCCAAAAGAAGTTTGCGACGAGTTCAAGGGCCGATGCCTGGTCGGTCAAGAAAGAGCGCGCCTTCTGCGTAATCACGACTTCGTCAAGTCCTGGTTCCCAGCGATAGAGCAACGGCATATCTGGTGGTCGGCTCGAATGAAATGCAGTCAGGACGTTTATCGTGAGCAGTCTTGACATCCGACGGTCGATTTTTGCGCGACCCGCCGGCGGTAGGTACGATAGGTCATGAGTTTTGTACTCTTCGGCTATTTGCCGAATCTGCTTTACCGCAGTTGACTCCTTGCTGAGCGAGGTCGCCTGACGCAAATGGTATACGACTGTCTGGTTCCAATACAGTTTCGTGAACTCTCGCCCGATGGCATCGAGCGGTATACGAAGGTCCTCCGACTGTCGGCAGCATCGCACCAGCGCTTTTAGCAGAGCGGGTTTATAGCTGGCCGACTTTCGGGCGTGTCGCATCAGCGCGGCGACGTCGCCGATTCGAAGCCCTGCTTCCGCGGTCAGAGAGACCTCCACTTCCCGCGAACTGCGCTTCGCTCGATTCCCGCCGGCGCCACCATCCGCACCGAGGGGAGACCGGAGGTCACGATGTTGCATCCCTGCCAGCCCGCGCGACGCGCATTTTCGGAGAGCGGCTTCCGCGGGAGAACGCGATCCTCGGTAATAAGGCGACCCGGGATCGCATCAACGAAGACGACAGTGTTGAACCTTCTGTCGAACTCGACGAAAATGTGCTCCGGCATCTGGCCGTGGCGAATCGAATCGATCGTTGGCCGATATGCTGCGCCAGCGATCTGAAGGCCGAACCGGCCGTCCTTCGCTTTCAGCTGGTACGTCCGTTCGCACACGAAGCACTTGAAGTCGGCGACGGGAGTATTATTTGGGAGTCTGTCAAGCGCGTCGCTCGCGCAGTCCAAGCAGTAGAGATTGAACGACGCCCACGTTTCTAGGGCTACCCTCGCAATCTGTGCCGAGCTGACGAACGTTGCGGCGACGGAAAAATCGACCAGCGGGCTAAAAACCGGCGGAATGTCTTGCCGCTCGTAGTGCCCCGGCCGAACGAAGCGGAGCAGGCCCTGGTCGCGGAGCATCTGCAAACTCTGCCGGATCTTTGCGTCGATGAAGCGATTGTTGGGGAACTGCCGTTGAAGTTTATCGTGATACACAAGCACGTTCGCCAACGAAAACTCCCGAGGCAGCCCCTCTACTATGCCGCGAATGGCTTCTTTCCAAGTGTGCGTTTGAGTCATTCTTCCTCCGAGGGACCCGGACCGTATATTCGCTCGTTAGTGAGAAAGCGAAAGCAGATGCCGCACGTAAGGATGCTCTATTCCTTTGCGCCTCTGACCGCGAAGTACGAGACTGGCGTAAGCCGTTGCATCCTCGAAGCGATCGGAGAGGACGGTCATCCGCCTGCTGCTATGGTGCTTCGCGCTTTCGCTAAGGCCTCCGCGGAATAGTGAGCCTCCAAGGATTTCCTGTCGCCGTGTTCGTTCGGATGAGGCAGAAAGAAAACCGTCCGCTTCCGGCCGCCAAGACTCATTTCGATCGGCGCGTTGGGTACAGCGCTCCCATCCCCCAGCATGGCGTCTCTGGCAACCTTGCCCAAGACCACCACGACATCTGCCGGCGACACTGCAAAGACGCTCTCCATGTGAAGCTCGTAGCAAGTGCGCGCAGGTTCGCGAACGCCGATCTGGTGCTCGGACTTACAGTGCACGACTTCCGTGATGGCATAGTCCTCGCCGGGAATGGCACTCGGAAGCAGCTCGCGGGCTCGCGCTCGAATCGAAGACCAGTACGGGACTGCCTCGTCGGGTGAGCCGTCGGCCTTCGTCTTCCTGATGCCGTCAAGGATGTAGGGGCGGCTCCCGCCGCCGAAAGCGAGATGCTGAGACTCCCATATCGCGCTCTCCGGTGAAGAGCCTAGAGCGTACCGGTCATCGCCTATCGATGGGTTCGATCCGACGAAGAGTATGCGCGCCTTGTCAACCTGTCCGCGCCACGGCTCCGGAAGTTGAAAGTCCGCCTTCGTGGCGTGCTGCGACAGGACGATCGTGCTGCAGGGATGACCCGCGGCGCCGTTCAGGCAGCGGTCCACGTTAGGGCAGTGCGCGACAGAATTAAAGACCTGCTGAAGTGAGATCATGGAGTTCCCTCCTTCGATCGAACGTTCGCGATGGGCCAGCGTTTTGCCGCCCGTTCGGGGGTGTAGCTAAGGTGAGATCGTGTGCGTCGCCAAGGCGATAACGATGGGGGAGTCAATCGGGGTCCGGGCCGTAATCGACGGCATGTGGTTGAGGATCAGTCCCCGTGGCGTCGACCGAGCCGTCTCGACGTGAGGTCGGCGAGCATACGATTGCGTCGAACGCCCGCCGGAGTGGAATCGGAGTACTCTGACGAAGTTTCGACCGGATGCCGCTTGTTCTCATGCAGCGCGCCTGGCAGGACGATCCAAAGTATAAGGATACTGAGTTCGTCGTATATCATTATCCGCAGCAGTACTTCGACCAGATCCACGGCGGCGAAAAGTTTGCCTATTATCGGCCCGGTCGAGGTGCTTAAGCAGGCGAGGCGAGCACGTACTTCGGATGCGGTGAGCTAGGGGATTGGTGGTCCGATCCGGCCGACAACAGTCACCGTTTTGTTGATATCCGCAAGCCGATTCCGTTTGCGCACTCTGTGCCATACCTCGACCGACAAGGCCGGATGTATGAGTCGGCATTTACGAGCCGAAATGCCTTTCAGGGCCGATCCGTTCGTTACATTGACGACCTGGATTTCCACCGGATTCTTGACGCTGCCGGTCTTACGGGTGCGGCTTGGCATGACGCCCCAACCATCGACGACGTTCTCAGCGGCTTGGTAGTGCCAGGTCAATCAGTGGAACCGCCGCGCGACGTTTTCCGTCCCCTCACGGTCATTCCCGATGGCACGGGCTATCGACCCACCGGAAAGCAGGTGGATGTCTTCGAGTCGGCAGCGCTTCAGGAACGCGCACGCGGCGATCATCAGGACACGCTCAAGCTCGTCAAAATGATGGTTGAGGCGCGTAACGGGTTATGTCTATTCAACAACAATGTTGACTTGCTCGCAGCGTTCGAATCGCAGCGGCTACTCGTCGAAGCAAAGAGTTTGAGCGTGCAAAGTGCGGCCGTCGACCGCATGCGCTATGGAATGGGTCAGCTCTTCGATTATGGGGTGCGTTATCGTGCCGAAATCGGTCGGGCGCAGCCTGTCCTAGCTTTCGGAGCGGTGCCATCACGCGAGGTCAGTTGGATCTCCACTATCCTTCAAGAGACCGGGATTGCCTTCATCGCTCGGCAACGCGGATCGCTATTGCCGATGAATGATGCGGCAAAGGTACTCCCGATATTTAGGTGAGCGCTGATATTGGAGATCGCAAAACGCGTTGGTGACAGGAGCCCGCGCACGGCGGAGCCGGGTAACCTAAGCAATACCTAGCACGGCACGTGCGTGAGAGCCGCCGTCGTGGCGCGGGGTTACGTTAAAGTCTGCAGCCAAAGCCCACACGATGTAGAGTCCGCGGCCGCGCTCGCTTAGGAGATCGGTAGGGAGCTTCGGAGTAAAGGTAAA
>CAZMPP010000200.1:0-5307 GCA_964568035.1 uncultured bacterium | reverse complement strand
GTACTCGAGACGATCGAAACGCGTTGCCAACGGGTCTTTCTTCGGATCGGCCGTATAGATGCCGTCGACCTTCGTCGCCTTGAGAATCGCTTCGGCGTTGACTTCGACGGCGCGCAGCGCGGCCGCCGTGTCGGTCGTGAAGTACGGATTACCGGTTCCGGCGGCAAAAATTACCACGCGGCCCTTCTCCAAGTGCCGGATCGCACGGCGGCGAATATATGGCTCGGCAATCTGGTGCATCGCGATTGCCGTCTGGACTCTCGATGCCACCCCCATACGTTCGAGCGCGTCCTGCAGAGCGAGCGCATTAATGACCGTGGCGAGCATGCCCATGTAATCGGCCGTCGCTCGATCCATGCCGGCCTCTTCGTGAACCTTGCCGCGCCAAATGTTGCCGCCGCCCACGACGATCGCAATCGAAACGCCGGCCCGGCTGACTTCGGCGATCTGATCGGCCATCACCCGGGTCGTGTTAACGTCGACGCCGCTGCCGTCGGCCGCGAAGGCCTCCCCCGAAATTTTCAGAAGGACGCGCGAAAATCGCGGCCCTGCGACCTCACTCACCGAGCGCGTATCGGGTGAAGCGCCGCACGCGAATCTTTTCGCCGAGCGCTCCGATCGAACGATTGACTAAATCTCCAACGCTCATCGAGTCGTCCTTGACGAAGGCTTGGTCGAGCAGGCAGTTCTCCTCGTACCATTTGTTCAGCTTCCCTTGCACGATCTTATCGGCAACCTCCGGTGGCTTGCCCGGCGGGACGGCAGCCCGAAACTCTTCGTTGAGACGCTGGACCTCTTCCGCCGGCACGCCGGCCCGGTCGAGATACTGCGGCGACATGGCCGCGACGTGCATCGCGATGTCGCGCGACAACTCGGCGAACTTCGGATTGCGTGCCACGAAGTCGGTCTCGCTATTGACCTCCACCAGCACTCCGATCTTGCCGCCGGCATGGATGTAGCTGGTGACCAGACCTTCGTCGGCGGTCCGCTGGGCCTTCTTCTCGGCTTGCGCCGCGCCGCGTTCGAGCAGCAGCGTCTTGGCGCGCTCCACGTCGCCGGCCGCATCGACCAGCGCTTTACGGCAATCCATCATCGGGGCGCTGGTCTCCTCGCGCAGCGCCTTGATCTCTTCGGGTTTGGGCGAGTAGGAAATCAAGTCCCCGCCTCCGCCATAGTGACCGGTCCTTCTTCGACGAACTCCTCGGCGGCGCCGGGATAAGCGCCTTCGTCGTACGCGCTCTCGCTCTCGGTTCTGCCCTCGATGATCGCGTCGGCGATCTTGCCCACCATGAGCTTCACGGCGCGGATCGCGTCGTCGTTGCCTGGAATCGGGTAGTCGATCTCGTCGGGATCGCAGTTGGTATCGATGACGGCGATGATCGGGATCTTCAGCTTGCGCGCCTCGAGAACGGCGATGCGCTCTTTCTTCGGATCGACGATAAACAGCGCGTCGGGAAGACGGTGCATGTCTTTGATGCCGCCCAAGAAGCGCTCGAGACGACTCATCTCGTCGGCCAGCTTGGCCACTTCTTTCTTGGGAAGCCGCTCGAAATCGCCCTGGAGTTTCATATTCTCGAGCTCGCGAAGACGGGCGATGCGCTTCTGGATGGTCGCGAAGTTCGTCAGCGTACCGCCCAGCCAGCGCTGGTTCACGAAGAACGTGCCGGCGCGCTCGGCTTCCTCACGGACGACGTCTTGCGCTTGCTTCTTCGTACCGACGAAGAGAATAACGCGCCCCTCGCGCGCCAGCTGCTTGACGACATCGTAAGTCTCGCGCAGCCGTTGCACGGTGAGTGCCAAATCAATAATGTAGATGCCGTTGCGCTCTTGGAAGATGAACGGCTTCATCTTGGGGTTCCACCGGCGCGTCTGATGGCCGAAATGGACGCCCGCCTCTAAGAGTTCCCGCATGGTAACGACGGACATGATCAAACCTTTCTGGCTCCCGGCCGCCGTCCATCCTAGAGTTGCAGCCGCGTCGAAGAGCCATCGCCTCCCCGCCTCCGTGCGGGGTGAAGTGATAGACAGCCGCGCGATTATACCACGGGGTCAAGCGCCTCCCCAAGCGCAAAGCCGCGCCCGGCTTTGGAGCACGGCTGGCCGCCGACCGGTCGGTCGCTCGACTGTAAGGTTTTTCCACAGCGTGCCGAACCGCGCGGCATGCGTTGGCTGGTGACGGGCGGTTTGGGGTTCATCGGCTCGCACTTTATTCGCATCGCGCTGCGGGAACGGCCGCGCCTCGAAATCGTCAACCTGGACGCAATCACTTATGCCGGCAACCCCGCCAATCTGCGCGACGTGGAAGGCGAGCCGCGCTACGGTTTCCTCAAGGGCGACATCTGCGACCCGCAAGCCGTACGCAGCGCGATCGGCGAGGGGGTCGATGCCGTCGTCAACTTCGCGGCCGAGACGCACGTCGACCGCTCCATCCGCGACCCCGAGCGTTTCCTGCGAACCGACGCGTTAGGGACTCACGTTCTGCTCGAAGCCGTTCGCGAGCTGCGGGTCCCGCGCTATCTCCAGGTTTCGACCGATGAAGTCTACGGCGACGTCTCGCACGGCGAGTCGAAAGAGAGCGACCCTTTGCGTCCGCGCAGTCCGTATGCGGCCAGCAAGGCCGCTGCCGACCTGATGACATTGGCGTATCGCGAAACGTTCGGCACGCCGGTGCTGATCACGCGGGGCTGCAACACGTACGGCCCGCATCAATTTCCCGAAAAGATCGTGCCGCTCTTCGTCACCAATCTGATCGACGACATCCCCGTTCCGGTTTACGGCGACGGCCTGCAGGTTCGCGACTGGCTCTACGTCGACGACCATGCGCGCGCCGTGCTGCACGTGCTCGAGCGCGGCCAGATCGGTGCCGTTTACAACGTTGCCGGTGGAACACCCCACACCAATCTCGAACTCACCGCAATGCTTTTGGAACGCTGCGGCCGCGCCCGGCAGACGCACGTACGTCACGTCGAGGACCGGCTCGGCCACGACCGCCGCTACGCGATCGACGCCGCCAAGCTGCACGCGCTCGGCTGGCAACCGAAAGTCGAGTTCGACGACGGCATTTCCCGTACGGTCGAATGGTACCGCGATAACGAACCCTGGTGGCGCCCACTAAAAACGCCGGGAGCGACCGCGTGAAAGGCGTTATTCTCGCGGGCGGCCTGGGCTCGCGCCTGCGGCCGCTTACCAAAGTCACCAACAAGCATCTGCTGCCGGTGTACGACAAGCCGATGATCTACTATCCGCTCGAGACGCTCTGCGCGGCCGGCATTCGCGAGATCATGATCGTCACCGGAGGGCGCTCGGCCGGCGATTTTCTGCGCCTGCTCGGCAACGGCGCCGACTTTGGACTGCGAGATATTTATTACACCTACCAGGAAGGCGAGGGCGGCATCGCCGACGCGCTCCGTCTCTGCGAGAACTTCGCCGAAGGGCAGCGCATCGTCGTCATCCTCGGCGACAACATCATTCAAAACGATATCTCGCCCTATCTCGAACGTTTCGAAATGCAACGCTCGGGCGCGCGTATTCTGCTTAAAGAGGTCGAGGATCCGCAGCGCTTCGGCGTACCGGCCTTTGACGGCGAACGCATCGTCGCGATCGAAGAGAAGCCGGCCGACCCCAAGAGCCGCTACGCCGTTACCGGCGTGTATATGTTCGACCGCAGAGTCTTCGAGTATATCTCAACGCTCGTGCCGTCAGGCCGCGGCGAGCTCGAAATCGCCGACGTGCATAATCGCTACATCGGCGAAAGCGAGCTTGAGTACGATATCCTCGACGGCTGGTGGACCGACGCCGGCACCTTTCCCAGCCTGTACCGCGCGACCGAACTTATCGCCCGGGAGCGAGGACGCAGCTAAATTCTAGCCTTTCGTGTGCAGGATCGGAAGCAGCGCCAGCGCCACGATGACGAGCACGCCGGCCAGCGCTCCGCGGAACCAGCGCTCGGGAAGCTTGGCGACGAAGTGCGTCCCAACGAAAACGCCGGGAATCGAGCCAAGCAACAGCGAGGCTGCGATGACCGGGTTGACGTCGCCGATTTTCCAATGACCGATCAGCGACGGCACCAGAACGACGACCGCGAAGGCCAAGTCCGTCCCGACCAGGCGCCTTAAGGCAACGCTCGACGCGAAGACGAGCAGCAGCGGAAGCGTCAGCGAGCCCGCGCCGATCGAGGTGATGCTCACGCAAATGCCGACGAAAAAGCCCAGCGCCACCAACTGCCACGTATTGTTGCTCTTCGATTCGCTGGGCACGTCGCTGGCGAGCTTCCGATTGAAAATGATGCCCGTTGCCGAGATTAATAGGGCGACGGCAACCGCGATCCGCAGCACGTGTTCGAGCTGCTTGACGTCGAGGGTGTGATGCAGGTACGCGCTGATCGAAACGCCGATGATCGCTCCGGGAAGCCCGCCTGCCGACAGACGCCAGAGCACCGACCACTGGATCGTGCGTTTTTGCATATGAGTCAGCACGGCGACGATCTTCGTGCCTAGCGCGAAGAGTAGATCCGAACCAATCGCGGTGTTGGTCCCAACACCGAGGAAGATCAAAAGCGGGGTGGTGATGGCGCCGGCCCCGACGCCGCTGTACGACATGCACATGCCTACGATGAACCCGACCAGAACGTAGCTCCAGGTAATGGTCATGGCCTCACCGCCACGGATATTCGAACGCGACCCATTTGGCCGGTTCGCGCTTTCACCCGGGTGCGGGTGAAGGGAGGGATACTAGCGCAAATCACGACAACTCCCGTCGTTAAAGGAACTTGTGTTAACATTCATAGCCACGGGAGGCGATCCCTTTTGGGTCGGCGTCGCCGTCGGCTGGACTGGGGTCCGCCTCGACGCGGCTCGGGACTTCCGGGCTGTGGTGGATGTCGGCGAAGACCTCGAAGCGATGCACCGGGACGTCCTTGGGGGCCTCGATTCCGAGTTTCACTTGATCCCGTTCGACTCCAACGACGAGTATCCGAATGTCGCTGCCGATCATGATCGACTGATTGGCCTTACGACTAAGCACGAGCATCGCCGCCCTCCTTGGCTGGTCTAACAGTTTCGCGGAGCCCCTTTTCGTGCGGGAGGCTTCATCTGCCTTCGCACGCAATTTCCGCAGACTGGAGGACTGCTTGATGGTTAAAGAGATCGCATTCTTCGCCTACTCCGTGCGTGACGTGCCGCGAGCCCGGGCCTTCTATACCGAGACGCTGGGCCTCAAACCAGGCGCGGAGTTCGGCGATCACTGGATCGAGTTTGACGTAGGAAACGCAACCTTTGGAATCGGCAACGGCGAGTCGCTCGGCTTTCA
>CAZMPP010000199.1:0-5318 GCA_964568035.1 uncultured bacterium | reverse complement strand
CGGACGCCGGTACGAGGTGCTGCACAGCTTTCAAGGACAAGGCGCCGGCGACGGATCGACACCGGAGTCGGCGCTAATCCAGATGAACGGTGTGCTTTATGGAACGACCTCGATGGGCGGAACGTCGACCAACTGCAGCACGAACGGTTGCGGAACGATCTTTAAGATAAACCCGTAGCCCGACTCTTCCGGCGACTCGGTCAGGGCGCCACCACGACATCGAAGTTCGATATGCCGATGCTCGCGATTGCGGCCTGATCGGCTTTCGTCCACACCGGGCCGCCATTTTGATCGTTGACAAAAACGATGGCGTTGCAGCATCCGGTATCGTAGCCGTACGCTCCATAGTGCTTCAGCGCTTCGGCAACCGCCCTTGCCTCGTTGGGGAACGCCGAATCGTTAAAACTCGCCTTCAGCCGCATATGGGCTCCATATGGTAGGGGCTTGTCACCGGACGGCCCTTTATAGGCGAGGTCGTCGGTGCAGTCCGTCTTTCCGGCGGGCGAAACGCATGCGGTCTGCGACCAGGTATGCGCCACGCCGTCCCATCCGAGCGCGTGAGCGATGACGCCTGCTTTCAGCTCCTCGGGGCGCACCGCGACCAATCCGATCGGAATACCGCTGGCGGTGGAAGTGGAGCCCTGCGCTGGACGAACGAAGGGTTTGGTTAGGTCCCACATCCCGCCGTTGTACATCGCGAGCGTTCCGTTGGAGTACGAAACGCTGTAGCCTTCATAGTATTGGCAGTTGCTCTCCTGTAGCACGAGCGCGTGAGCGTCGCCCATCGGAGAGATGAAGAAGTTCGACTGCCATGGCCACGGCGAGTACGGGGTGTGCCATTTCACCTTCCCCACAACCTTGACTAATTGGGTCGAAGAGTTCGCAGCATTGACGAGCTCGTTCGTGGTGGGAGCCCACACGGTAAAGGCACTTGCGCCACCCGCGTCCTGTGTGGCTTTGATGTAGGCCGCGCTGTAGGGATCGATCTTGGCGGAGGAAATGTCTTGCTGCCAGACGTCCCCCGTTTGGTAGGGGCACCCTAAGAAGTCGCCGCTCAGAGCCCGGTGCACGGTTGCTTGCGGCAAACCCACGTTGGCGTTAGGTGAAGGTACGGTGGACTGGTTCGTCGCGCCGCTGCAACTGGTCAACAGACCAGCCAGAATGAATGAAATGAATGCGAATCGAGGGGAATTCGAGACGTTCATTTTTTTGCTTCTCCCGCCTTTGTTAGCTTTTGATTCTGCTCTCGTCTCCGCTGGTACAGTCTTTGTTGTGAAAAAAAACTTTCCAGAGCTTACTTCAGGTGCGGCGCGTTAACGCGTCAACTTTTGATTAGACTTCCGCCCCAGTTTGCAGCGGCGCAGAATTCAAAATCGGAAAAGGTGAGTGACAAGAGTTCGTTCGAACGGACGCTTGTTCTCTAAACAAGAGTAGCGTTTTAGCGGATCGCAGAAAGCGATCGACGCTGCCCGCGACCGGCTATGATTCTATTGGTACGAGCCGTGCGTCGAGCAGTGATGCTCTCCGGAATGCCGGCCGTTTATGTCGGTCTGCTTATCACACTGTCTCATGCACATGGGACAGCTCGTCTGACAGTTTTGATATATATCGTTGTCATCCGTCATATCGCGTGACCTCGTTAGGTCTACCCGCAGCTTGCTCCTCTCTTGAGACTGCTAGGCTCCGCCGCAGCCATGCTCGGTATTTTGTCCGTAGTATTGTCTCTGCTGCTTGAAGTCGTAGACGCGAAAGACTCGGCCCCGAACGTCGAGGTCGGGGTTGCAATCGGCGGTCGGCGCCGGCCGCGAAATAAAGCACACCTGGACCCGATCTCCGGCGCGCTCTTTCGTCATGACCTCGGCACCCGGGACGCCTCCATACAGCGTCACGGAAGCAAGCATCTCGGGATGCGCAGGATCGCTGCCCAAGTGCGTGTCGTAGACGACCTCCACGCCGCTTTCGAAATCCGCAGTGGTGAACGCCGTCTGGCCTTCCCCGGTGAGGCGCGGCTGAACCGACTTGACGGTCGTATCGGCGCAGGCGACCGAACGGAAATGCCAGACTCCCGGCGCGTATTGTTCTTGCGCCGCCGCGCCGGTTTGTGCGGCGATCAGCCAGAATCCACAAAATACCGTAAACGCACGATTCATCCAAGTTTTGCCTCCGAGCTGAGTGTAGCGCGCCGGCCGACCGAAGACGTCCGGGCGGTGCGTTAGAATCAGATTTAATAGTTGGAGCGCAGGTGGGTTCGTGGGTATTATTGCATGGCGGGAACAACCCGCACTCGAGGAAAGCGACAACGCAAAAGGGCCGGGTCTATTCCCGGCCCTTTATCATTTGTGCCGCAGGCGTTCACTGCGGCCGAATCGCGTACTCCTGTTCCGAGTCGTATTCACCCTCGAGTAGAGTCGACTGCAGGTCATAACCGCCAAGCGGCGTCTTGACGATCCGAATATCGATCTTCGGCCGAACCGGAGCCTTTTGAACGTAGTCCCTGCGCTCGATTTTAATCACCGGATACGCTTTGACGGGGACCGCGACCAAGAAGCTTTCTTCCGCCGCGCTGTGCGCCGGAACGAAGAAGTCCGTCTTCTGGTTGCCGCCCACGGCGCCGGCGCGGAGCTTAGCAAAGGAGAAGAGCAGCGCCGTGGGCAGCCGAGGGACGTCAGCTTTCACCGTGACGCTCGCAGGCGACTCGATTCTTTTATAGCGCCGTGAATTATTCACGATTACTTCGCCGTAAACGGTGAGCGCCTCAGCAGCGATGTCGACGGGGATGTTCCCCGTGTTTTGGAGCCGTTTGTGAATTGTAAGGAAGGCGACGCCATTTACGGTCGCGCCTTGATCGACGATGGTCGGCAGTGAGAATGCCGGTGCCTCAGATAGCGGCTTGATGCGTTGCTCGTATACGAAGGTGTAGAGTGCCCACAACCCGGCAGCGATAATCGCAACGACTTCGACGGCAATTCGAATGTTGTCGCCGAGGGTCGGAACCGAGTGTACTTGCAACACCCGACCGCTGCGATCGCCTTTTTCGCGATGGTCCACGCCACCCTCATACGCCGCTTCCGCCCCCGAATCTTCGAATACTGAGTCGCCTTTATTGACCGGCGACCGGCGGGTCTAGTGCGGGAACCAGCAGCGTCCAGCCGGCTTGCTCGGTGATGCCCGTGGCGAACTTCGCCAGCAGCTTGCCGCCGGGGTAGGAAAACTCTTTTATGGCGGCGGGCGTGCCGCTGATAAAGCAGCTCGTCTGGCGGAATATCGTTCCGACATAAATGCGATTCTTTTTGCGGTTGAATGCCGGCCCCACCCACTCGTCGCAGTACGGATCCCCGGTAATCACGGACGACGGAGTCGTGGCGCCCTTTGGAAACGTGTCGATTTTTGCCGGCAAGTTGAAGTCAACGATGCCTTGTTCCGTGACGACGATCGTGCCGTCGTGAAGAACTTCGATTCCGCCTGGAAAGGTCGCCAGCGTGATGCCGAGGCTCTTGGGTGTCGTGGATCCGTGCACGAACTCGTCGATGGCACCGGTGTGTCCCGATTGAGATTCGTAAGCAAAGAACACGTCATGGTGTTCGTCGACGGCGACCCAACCGCAGCACGTACCGCTGGGATCCGTAAGGTGTGATGTCGGCTGATTGCTGCCGGGCGCGAACACCCAGATGGTCGCCGCACTGCTGTCCTGCTCGGTTACGTAGGCGGTACCGTTGCGATCGATCGCCACCGCCGTGGCTTGGCCGATGCCGCTCAACGCTCGAAACGGCGTCGACGCTCCCGGCTTGTAGACCCAGAGGCTGGGCTGGGAACCGTAACTATCGAGTGCGACCCAAAGATCGCCCGAGCTATCCACGCGAACCGAGTCGGGATAGTACGGGCTCGTACTGATCTCCCTAATCAACGTGTGCTTCGGAACCGAAATCACTTCTACGGCCTGGCGATACCAATTCGAGACATAAAGGACTTGCGATCCGCCCTTCCCCGCCTGCGGCAGCGACGCCGCACCTTGCATCGGCGTCGTCATCGCCGGACCGCCAAGGGAGGTCGTCGGAGGCGTCTGCTGCATGCCGGCGCAACCGGCAGCCAGCGCCGAGGCGGCGCAGGCAAGTACTGGGCCGAAGACGGCCCGCGCCAAGCACTGTCGATCAGACTTCATTTGATACTCCCACAAGCAAGGGCATGTAATGGACTCTGGGACGTAGCATAGCTTTCCGCAAGTCGGAAAAACTATGGGGAATTACCTACCTGCGCCCTCAACGGCGGAGTCGCCGAGCCGCCCCTCCTGGCCGTTCGTCGGTCACATCGCGGAGTTGAAAACGGTTCGCCAGCTCATAGCGCACGCCAAACCGGGCGCCGGCGTGCTGGTTATGATCAACGGTGAGGCCGGCCTGGGAAAGTCGCGGTTCTTGCAAGAGCTTGCCGCGCGCGAATCCCGTTCTGCGGCCGTGATCTCGCTCGGATGCACCGAAGCGTCGGGTAGCGGCGAGCACTCGCTGACCGAGCAACTCGCCGCGGCCCTGCGAGACGGCGATTTGCATCGCCTCGCGCGCCAGCGGCCAATTCTCTGCACGGTTGATGACGTTCACAGGGCGACGCCGGACGATCGCACCGTCGTCGAGGCGCTCGTTCACGCGTCCGCGTCGAACCGGGTCGTGGTGGTGATGGCGTGCACGAGGGAGTGGTCCGGAATCGGCTGCACGTTGCCGGCGTGGTTAGACGAGTGGACGCGAGCGGGTGCGGTTTCGATGAATCTGGCTCACCTCGATCGACCGCGCTCGGAGATCTTACTCAAAGCCATGCTGTCGGCGTGTGGCGAAACCGCCGACGCACAGACCGCGGCCACGATTTTACGAATAGCGGCCGGCAGTCCGCGATACTTGCGCGAGTTAGTGAGCCGGCTTCCCGAGGTCAGATCCGGGAACGCGCAACTAATTCCGCACTCCGCCGAAGCGCGGATCGTGCGGTTGCGCTCGGAGCTCGAACCAGCCGTCTTTGCGATCCTTCGCCAGGCTGCTGCATTCGGCGCGGAGTTCGCCGAAGAGTGGCTCGTTCGCCTCACGTCCGCGCCGAGAGGTGTCGTAATCCGGGCGCTGCAGGCGGGAGTCGATTCGGGGCTGTTACGCGAGCTCGTTCCTAACCGGCCGTCGTCGTTTGTTTTTCGCGACGAGGCCGTACGGTCCGCATTATACGAAACGTTAGTGACGACTCAAAGAAAAGCGCTGCACCTTCGTATCGCATCGGAGCTGTGCGCTGAAGAATCAAACGATGACTTCGACGCGTTCGTGGCGCGGCACTGGGCCGAGGCGGGTGAGGCC
>CAZMPP010000198.1:0-5324 GCA_964568035.1 uncultured bacterium | reverse complement strand
GGCAGCAACGCCCAAGAGCTCTTCAATCCGTCGCTCGACACGTGGGTCTACGATCTCAAGCCGGCTCGCGATCTCCACGGCGGAACCGAATACGCACTGAAAATTGCTCCCGGCGTCCGCCCGTTGTACGGAAATCTCGCGACGACGAAAAACTATCAGGGCGGCATTCGCACCTACGGGCCGCTCGGCATCGCGCCGACGCCCAAACCGAGCCCTAATAGCGGCGGCCGGTTCGCCGACGGCGACCCCGCGATTGCCTTCACCAACCCAATCGATCCGAAGTCAATCATCGGTGCGGTGACGGTCTCGCCCGGACCGGCGAAGATTGCCGTCACCTTGGGCGGCGATCTTTCCAACGTCGTTTCGATCGATCCATATGCGCTCGACCCGGACAAAACATACGTCGCCACCGTCGCAGCCGGCGTGAAAGACATCTTCGGACAGACGCTCGGGCAAGACCAGAAGGTAACCATTCGGACGTCCAACTTTGCCCCGGGTGCGTGGTCGCCGAGCGGCTTAACGATCATTCCAGCCGGCACGCCGATTGCGCTGAACTTTTACGCGACCAACCTTCCGGGAAACCGGTACCAAGCGGCGTACGCGCGCTATCCGGCGCGCAAGATGCTCGATTCGACCGACGCGCTGACGGCGCTGCCGCCGCCGAAGAGCTGGCCGAGCCGCACGCTCGCCGGGGCGCGCACCAACGAGCAGAGCGTCGTGCGCGTACCGCTCTCAAAAGAGTTGGGTGGACCATTCGGCGCGCTGGCTTACGGCTTCCGCACCGCTCTCGATTCGCCAGACAGCTCTCCGGGCCTCACCGGCATCGTCCAGCTCACCAATCTCGGCGTCTTCGCGCAGTGGTTCCCCTCACGCGGCATGGTCCTGGTGCAACAACTCAACGACGGAGCCCCAGTGCGCTCGGCGGGCGTCACGGTTTACCGAATCGACGAATCGAATAAAGTGCAGCCGCAACAGTGCGCTTCGGGCACGACCGATGCCGGCGGAAAGGTGGAGTTCCGCGGCGTGGACGTCGAGCGTTGCGCCGCATTGGCGTCGGCGAATCAAGCCCCCAGCCTCGGTTTCGTGGTGACTTCGGGCGCCGACATGGCAACGCTGACGGTTTGGAGCTGGAGCGGCATCGGCCGCTTCGACGTCACCGGCGGATGGACGAGCGGAGCGCCGCTCTCGCGCGGAACGATTCTTACCGACCGCCAGATGTATCAACCCGGCGAGCGCGGCGAGCTAACTGGAATCGCCTACTACGTCAGCGGCGAGCGCGTCGTGGCGGACGCGAAAGCCAAATACAGCGTCAAGCTCGTCGATCCGAATAATAACTCGACCAACCTCGGAACGGTTCAGACCGACGCATACGGCGTGTTCTCGATGCCGATAACGTTTGCCAAACAACAGGCGCTGGGCTATTACACGGTCGATGCGAAAGGCGCCAACGGGAACGACATCGGCGGTTCGCTGCGCGTTGCCGAGTTCAAGCCGCCGAACTTTAAGCTAACGCTGAGCTTGAACGCGACGTCGGCGACGGCGGGATCGAGCATCCAGGCGCAAGTCGCCGCCGATTATCTTTTCGGTGCGCCGCTGCAGGGCGGCACGGCGCACGCCTACGTTACCCGCGACGTTGCGAGCATACAGCCGAAGGGATGGGACGACTATTGGTTCGGGCGCCAGTGGTTCTGGCCGGAGCAGACGCCGTCGTTCGACAGCGACGTGCTGCAGCGCGATCTCGCCCTCGACGCGCAGGGAAGGACCTCGCTCGACGTCGCCGTTCCAAGCGACCTGGGTTTTCCGATGACGTACCGCGTCGACATGGAGACCAGCGACGTTTCGCATCTCTCCGTCTCCGACTCGCAGAGCTTTTTGGCGTTGCCCTCCGACGCGGTCATCGGTCTCGCGTCGGACATCGTCGGCAAGGCCGGCGCGGCGATGCCGATTCGCGTCATCGTCACCGATGCCGATGGAAAGCCGGTGAGCGGCCGCGGCGTGCACGTCGAGATGCAGAAGATGAACTATACGTCGGCGACACAGGAAGTCGAAGGCGGAGAGAACGCGCAGCAGGCCATCGAATATCAGACGGTCGCCACGGCCGACACGACGTCGGGCAGCAGCCCGCTCACCGTGCAACTCGCGCCGCGCGATGCGGGCGCTTATCGCGTGGTCGCCAACTTTGCCGGCGCAAAGGACGACGCGAGCTCGACCGACACGCAAGTCTTTGCCTATGGCCCCGGTCAAGCCGATTGGGGCCTCAACGATCCTAACGCCGTGGCGGTCAAGCTCGATAAAAAGCAATATGGTATCGGCCAGACGGCGACGGCGATGATCGCTTCGCCGTACGATGACGCCGACGTCTATCTGGCTATCGTGCGCGGCGACACGATCGAGAGCACGATCTTGGGCGGCGTGCACGGCGCCGTGCACTACACCTTTCGGGTGACTCCGGCGATGCAGCCAAACGCCGCGATTCAAGCCGTCGTGGTGCGGCGCGGTGCGCCCAGGCGCGCGGCCCACAGCGACGATACGCTCGCGGTAACGGGGATGTCGGGCTTTAACGTGGACCTCGGCGACCGCTATCTCAAGCTGACGATCGCGCCGCAGAACGCAACCGTGACGCCGGGTGGGCAGCAACACCTCAACTTTGCAGTTACCGATCGCGGCGGTGCTCCGGCCCGCGGCGAAGTTGTCGCCATGGTGGTGAACGACGCCATCCTGCAGCTCACGGGATACCGGTTGCCCGACCTCGTTCAAACGGTCTTTGCCGCCCAACCGATCGCAACGATCTTCTCCGACAACCGCCAGAACGTAACGCTGGTCACGCAGAAGCCGGTCGCCGAGAAAGGCTTTGGTTACGGCGGCGGATTCTTGGCCGGCGCGGCGGGCACGAGAGTGCGCGCAAACTTCTTGCCCCTGGCATACTACGGCGTTTTGCCGACCGACACGTCGGGCAAAGCGCATGCCGATTTCACTATGCCCGACGACCTTACAACGTGGCGCGTGATGGCCGTCGCGCTAGGGCCCGGCCAACGCTTTGCCACCGCCGACAACACGTTCGTTGCCAACCAGCCGCTGATCCTCAACCCGCTCTTGCCGCAGTTCGCGCGTCCCGGCGATCGCTTCGATCTCGGCGTTTCGCCAGCGAACCAGACCGGTGCGGCCGGTGCGCTGCAGCTGGTGCTGCAGTTGAGCGGCGCGCTGGCCTTTGCCCAAGGCGATCCGCACACGATGCGAACGACCGAACAGGCCGCGACCGGCATCGGTGCATTTCGCTATCCGGTGATCACGGGAACGCCGGGGCCGACCGAAGTCCAAGCGGAAGGCCGCCTCGGCGATAAGAGCGACGCGTTCAAGGTTGCCTTCGAGGCGCGCAACCGCGCGGTGACGGAATCGGTGATCGAGACGGGAGTAACCCGCGATAAAGCCTCGGTCCCGCTCGATACGGGCAGCGGCACGGGGTGGCTCGAAATCACGCTGGCAAACTCCATCGTGCCGCAGTTCTCGCTTCCCGCGCAGAACGTGATGGCCGACGAGGGTCTGCCGCTGGCCGACGAAGCCGCCTCGCGACTGGTAATCGCGAGCGCATTGCGGGGTCTGCAAAAGCCGTATCAGCTGACGCTGAGTTTCGATCCGGCGGCGGCCGTTGCCGACAACCTCGCGCGGTTGATGGCGTTCCAGCGGGGCGATGGTGGTTTCGGTGAGTTCGCGCACGAAACGCAGAGCGATCCGTTCGTTAGCGCCGCGGCATTGAACGCACTGGCGTTCGCCAAGAGCCACGGCGTGCGCGTCGATGCCGCAGCGATGGGCCGAACGGCATCGTTTTTGCGCCAGGCTCTGGCCAACCCTGGCCGGTTTACCTGGTGCCGCACGGATGAGTGTAAGGCACAGCTGCGTTTCGAGGCATTATGGGCGCTCTCGCAAGAGAGCGCGCCGCGCACCGATTTTCTCGCCGACATCGTCGGAGCATCTAACGATTTCGACAGCGCGACGCAGATCCGCTTAGCGCGCTACCTGTTACGCGCGCCGGGATGGCAGGGCCAAGGCGCGGCGATGGCATCGCGCTTGGAACAATCGCTCTATGTGACGGGGCGATACGTCGTGTCGAACGTTTCGTCGCCGTGGAGCTGGCTCGGTTCGTTGGTCGAGGCGCAATCGCAGATGCTGCAGCTGATGATCGAGCGCCGTGCGCCGGCGGAACAGCTCGACGGCGCCGTACGCGCGTTAACGGCGCAAGGCTGCCGTTGCGGCTGGCCGTTTGCCGCCAATGCGGCCTCAGCGCTCACCGCCTTGACGGCGTACGCGGCAATCTCGCCGCCGGAGTCCGGACGAGCGACGGTAACCGTCGGAAACACTACAATCGGCAGCGCCGACTTCGGGTCTAATGCATCTTCGAAAGCGTTCACCGTTAGCGCCGGCTCGCTGCCGAAGAATCAACCGGTGACGATCACGGCGTCGGGAATCGCGCACTACGTGGTGCTCTACACCTATCCCGTCGCACCCGATGCGCCGGGGCAGTTAGCGGCATTCAGAGTGGTGCGCACGGTGACCGACGTCTCGGCGGCCGGATCGTCGACCGGTGTTGCGACGCTGGCGACCATGGATCTGGCGCCCGCTCCGCAAGTGCAGCTCGGCGCCGGACGCGTCTTCGACGTCGGGGTGCGCGCGATCGTCGACCATCCGGTGGATCGCTTCGTCATCGAGGATCCGCTGCCGGCCGGTTTCGAGGCGGTCGATACCACGTTCAGAACGTCGCTGCAGGCGCTGGTGCCGCAGAGCAACAGTTGGCAGATCGATGCGACGCAGATCTATCGCGACCGCGTCGTGGCCTATGCCGGCCATCTCGAGCCGGGCGTTTACGACCTGCACTACCTCGTTCGGTCGGTGACGCCGGGAACGTTCGCCTGGCCGGGGGCGCGCGCATACGTGCAGGATGCGCCCGAACAGTTCGGCCGCAGCGCCGGTTCGACCCTACAGGTGACGCCGTAACGAAGAAGTACTGCAGGCTCGACATTGTCGAGCCTGCAGACGAACCGAGGGCTTAACGTTATCCCTCGCTAGTTAAAGCAGTAGAAGTTGGCCTTCGCGTTGCCTTTAATGTTAATGGGTTTATTGTACGCATTAACCCAATAAACATACGTGCTGCTGGTGTTGGTCTCGGTGACGTCGATCGTCAGCGGGGTTCCGCCATTGCTGCCGTTCATGTAGTTGACGTAGAGGCAACCCTGGCCTTTGACGGTCGTCGAGGCGCAGATGTCGCCCGGCTGGCACGAGGTCTTTGCGTTGGGCATCACGGTTCCATAGATAACGCCTTGGCTCGTAAC
>CAZMPP010000197.1:0-5336 GCA_964568035.1 uncultured bacterium | reverse complement strand
TCGAGGAAGTAGTAATACTCCTTGACGTCCTCCCCGTGGTTGCCTTCGTTACCCGTGAGACCGAAGAGCCGCTCCTTGAGTATCGGGTCGCGGCCGTTCCACATTGCCACCGCGAAACAGAGCTGCTGGTAGCGGTCGCAGAATCCGCCGATGCCGTCTTCCCCCCAGCGATAGGCGCGCGAGCGGGCGTGATCGTGCGGCAGATACTCCCATGCCGTTCCATCGGGACTGTAATCTTCGCGAACCGTGCCCCATTGGCGCTCGCTCAGATACGGTCCCCAGCGATGCCAATCGCCGTGCTGCTGGTCCTTCGACAGGCGTTTGTGCTCGGCGTTCATTGACGGCAGACCTCTCGCATCAGTTCGGCGACCGCGCCGGGTCGCTCCAGAATCACGTAATGTGCGCACCCGGGAAGAACGACGAAGCGCGCGTTGGGAAGCAGCGCGGCGACGCGCTCCTCGACGGACTCCGGCGCATCCTTCTCCGGCGCGATCACGACGACGGGGGTGCGAATCGTCCGCGTTGCCTCGGCAAAATCGGCGTGCGCCCACGACTCGAACGATTCCAGTGCCGTATCGCGCGCCGTAAGACTCGCGGCCTCGCAGAGCGGCGCCAGCGTCGCTTCATCGGGCTCGGTGGCAAAGGTGCGCGCTAGCCACGCTTTGACTTTAATCGGCTGGCCCGCAGTCGCGCGCAAGTAGGCCTCACCCTTCGGTGAGTAACCACCGCCGCTCGCCGGAACCGGCGCGATCAACACGAGGGCTCGCACCGACTGCGGCGCATCCACGGCCAAGCGCAACGCTACCGTCGCGCCCATTGAGTGGCCGGCAACGATCGCCGGCGCAATGTCTAACCCGTCGATGAGCTCGCGAACGTCTTGCGCGTAGCGCTCGAGGGTGTACGGACCTCGAGCATCGGCCGAGGCGCCGTTGCCGCGCAGATCGACGGCGATGGCCCGCACGCCGCTTCCGAGGTCTGCGATCGCGCCTTCCCAGACGCGGCGGTCGGCCTGCCAGCCGTGGACGAGAACGATCGTGCAGTCACCGCTGCCGCTGTCGGCATATGCTAACTGCGCACCGTCGCTTAGCGTAAAGGAGGGCATCGTAACCTTGGGAATCTCGCAGCCCATGGACCCGTTCCTGCGCGATGTCCCCCGAAGCATCTTCATCGGCCCCAACGGCGTTCGCGCGGGATGGCGTTTTCTCGCCTACGTTGCGATCTTCATGGGCCTCGAGCAGCTGCTCGACGCCGCTGTGGCGCCGTGGGTCGTCAAAGTTCTCCATCTTAACGAAAATGCACTCGACGCGCCGGGCTTGATCGTCGGAGAGATTTTTGAAGGCATCGTCGTCCTCGTGGCAACTGGAATCATGGCGTTCTGCGAGCGCAAACGCATTGATGCCTACGGCCTGCCCGTCTCATCTGCCTTCGGCAAACGTTTCTGGGAGGGCGTCGCCATCGGCGTCGTCAGCGCGGGCGTCGTCGCAATCGCGATGATTGCGACGGGTTCGATGGTCGTCCACGGAGTTGCGCTGCGCGGAAGCGCGCTGCTGGCGCAGCCGTTGCTCTGGGGCTTCGGCATGCTGCTGGTCGGCGTCAACGAAGAGTATATGTTCCGCGGCTATCCGCTCCAGGCGTTGCGCCGGGGCATGGGATTCTGGCCGGCCGCGATTCTGCTCTCACTCTTGTTCGGCGCCGCGCATCTCAATAAACCCGACGAGAACGCCATCGACATCACCAACATCGTGCTGCTGGGAGTTCTTCTCTGCGTGACGCTCCAGCGCACCGGAACGCTCTGGTTGGCCGTCGGTTTTCACTTCAGCTTTGATTTCATGCAGTTCTTCGTTATCGGAACGCGCAACGGCGGGGCCCAGCCGATCGGCCGCCTTCTGGATGTTTCCTTTCCCGGCCCGGCGTGGGCCAACGGCGGCCCGTTGGGTACCGAGGCAAGCTATTTCATGCTTCCGGTCATCCTTTTGCTCTTCGTCTATATCGTCGTGCGCTTCCCCAAGCCTAAAGCGCTAGAGGAGGGGCGCCCTGGCGTGGCATAGGACGCGCTCATGAAGCACGTGTGCGCACCTCCGGTCGCGGCGCTCTTGGCATTGGCGCTAATGCTTCCGGCGTGCTCCTCGGGCAACTCGTCGGCGTTGCCGTATATGCAGAGCGGATCGGCTCTCCAACACCTCAATGCCACTGGGGCCGGCAAGATCCAACACATCGTTTTTATCGTTCAAGAGAATCGCAGTTTCGACAATCTCTTCCAAGGTTATCCGGGCGCAGATACGGTCTCGCAGGGCAAAGATTCAAAAGGAAAGACGGTCACGCTTAAGCCCGTTCCGCTCTCGGATCAGTACGTCATCGACCACTCCGCCGAGGCCATGTTCTCGGCGTGCAACGCGCCGCCGGGCGATCTGCCGGGCACGAACTGCCGCATGAACGGTTTCGATCAGGAACTGAACTGGGGCGGACCCAACAGCGAGCCCGAGTACGTCTACGTCCCGCACAAGGATTCTAAGCCGTACTTCGACATGGCGCATCAAGGCGTATTGGCCGACCGAATGTTCCAATCGCAGCTCGATGAAAGCTTTGTAGCCCACCAATACATCATCGCCGCGCAAGCGGCATGGAGCGTCAACCTTCCGACCGCCGGATGGGGCTGCGGCGGCGGAAGGTACGATCAAGTCGATACCATCACCAAGCAGCGCAGCACCGACGGGCCGCAGATTTCGCCGTGTTACGACTATCAGACGCTTGCCGACGAGCTCGACGCCGCTAAGCACTCTTGGCGGTTCTACGCCAGCTCCTACGGAAGCAATGACAGCGACGACGGAGCCGTCTGGTCGAGCTTCCAGGCGGTCAGCCATATTTATAACGGACCCGATTGGAAGTACGTAATCTCACCGAACTGGAAGTTCCTCACCGACGTTGCTGCCGGTCAGCTCGCCGACTTCACGTGGATCACGCCGGTCTGCGACGACTCCGATCACGTCAACTGTCCGCACGGTTACGGACCATCGTGGGTTGCCGCGTTGGTGAACGCCGTCGGTCAGAGCAAGTTCTGGGACTCGACGGCGATCTTCATTCAGTGGGACGATTGGGGCGGGCTCTACGATCACGTCCCCCCGCCGTATCTCGATCGCGATAGTCTCGGCTTCCGGGTTCCGCTGATCGTGCTTTCGCCATACGCCAAGAAAAACTACGTTTCGCACGTCAGGTACGAAACGGCAAGCGTGCTCCGCTTCGCCGAAGACTTATGGGGTCTAGGTCAACTCGCTCCGGCCGACCGTCGCGCCAACTCGCCGGCCGCCGATTGCTTCGACTTCACGCAGAATCCGCACCACTGGATCCACGTCAAGGCGCCGTTGCCGCCGAAGTTCTTCGAGCGGCAAGGCAGCCAATATCAGATCCCCGACTACGAGTAAATAACGTTAGGGCTTCGCCACCGTTTCGACGGTATCGATGGTGGCGACGTCCTCGTAGTTCGGCCACACCGTTTCCGCTTTGAGACGCTTGAGGAGATCGGCCTTTCGCTCCGGGGGGAGGCTGGGCAGAGCGGAATGGTAGCGATTCCAGTAGTCGCTGACCGTATTCGAAAACGGTTCGACCCACGCCGCGTCTACCGGTGCATAGCGGAGATCGGTCGGCGCGATCTTTTTAAAGGCCGCGTTGAATTTTACGATCGCGCCGGAAAGGCCGGCGGCGTATTGCGCGTTACGGTCCGCCGAGAACGACGCGTCGTTCACGGCGCTAACCAAGAAGCCGGCATAGCTGTTGCCGCGCTCCTCGAGTGCCGTGTAGGCCACGGTCAGCGAGTTCAGATCCGAAGGGTCGAGATGATGCTTTGCGACGCCAACCAAACGCAAGGCCTCGTCGCGCGAGCTTGTGAAGGGTGCTATTGCCGCGTTAAACTGTCCGGCCGGCTCCGCACGATGCGCACAGGCCGCCAGAGCGGTGATAACGAGCACCAAAGTTGTGAAGAGTTGCCGATTCATGCTTCATCTGTTACCCGCTAAAGCCGGTAGCGTACCGAAAGCTGGGCAGTTCTTGCGATCGGATATGACTGCGGGACATACCCGTTGGGTCCGTACGTCCACGGGACGACTTGGGTCCGCCCGTCGTTGGTCGGCACGCCGTTGCCGAGCGTGTAAACGCAATTCTTGCAATATTGGCTGCCATACGCTCGCTCGTAATAAAAATCTCCGCCGGCGTATCCGGGAGGCCCGATGAGGTACGGGTTGCCCTGCATTTGCGTCGGTGCGTCGGTCGCCAACAGATTCACGATATCCAGCGCGAGCGTCATGCGCGGCGCGAGATCAAACTCCGAGTGCAGCGATACGAGGGTTTGCGGCGCGGTTCGCAGCGTGTTGGGATCGGCGCCTTCACCGGTACCCAGCGACGCGATGTACGGATTGGTCGAAGCGTCGAATGGCCGCGCCGGATTTTTTAGAAAGTAGTAGTTGTAACCGGGATTAACGTAGTTGTCGTTGCGCACGAGCTCTGGGTTGCCGCTACCGTCCGATATCCACACCATCGTTCCGTTGCCGTACGGGTAGCCGCTCTCGAAGGAGAGCATCGGCGTTACCCGCAGGCGTTTCCCCGCGCCGTCGAACTCGTAGCTGAGCGTCGCCGTGAAGTCGGGAATATATCCGGCCGGATATAGGTGCCCCGCATCGATCGCCGCCGGATTCAGATCGTTGTATGCAAACTGATCCACGCTCGAGGTCAGCGTCCGGTTGTACGTTGCGTTAAACGCGAGCGCGCCGCGCTTAACGTACAACTCGACGCCGTGCGAGCGCAGCAGGCCGGCGTTGGTTGGAACGCCGACGGCATCGGGGTTCTGCGGATTGGCGCGAAAGTTGACCGGCAAAACGTCGATGCGGTTTTTCTCGAGGAGCGCGTAGTAGGTTGCCCGGACTTGCGTCGGTCCCCCCAACTCGTAAGAGAAACTGTACTCGTCGGCCGTCTCCGGCGACAACACGACCGAAGCGGCGGGCGCGGCCGAATCGGTGCGTGCAACTTCCAAGGGAAGCGGCGCTACCGACGTATGATCGAACGTCGCGCGAAACGCCGAGCCGTGCGGCATCTCGTAGGCAACGCCGATGTGCGGGTCGATCGCTCCGACGTTATAGTTTAGGCCGGTTCCGGTCGAAATGTGCTGGCCGATGGTGCGCATCGTCCCGGTTGCACTCAAACGGTCGTCGAACGACCAGGTGTCTGAGAGATAGAAGAGATACTGGGCGAGCCGAGGATTCGACGTTACGGTTTCGGCCGCCGTCGGAACCAGCTGGTTGAAGTTACTGAGGGTCAGCGAACCCTGCGCTCCGGCTCGCACGTCGTGC
>CAZMPP010000196.1:0-5425 GCA_964568035.1 uncultured bacterium | reverse complement strand
GTAGTCGGCTCCGGCGACGTAGCGCTCCCCGTTGGCAGCGATGACGCCTTCGGCGAGGTCGCATACCGGGTTGCCGTTGTACGTCGTTACCGACGTGCCGCCGGTGATGTTCCCGGTCGATCCGGAGATGCTGACGAAGAAGATGCACGATGAGGGAATGCCGCCGCATTCCTGGTCGCCGAGCGCAAGATAGCCGCCGCTCTTATACCATTGAACGAGGCCTGCGACGTAGAGCGTCGGGCCGTTCAACGTGATCGAAACGGGAGTGCTGCTTCCGTTCGGCAGTTCGGCGAGGTAACTGGTAAGACGGCTGACGTCCATGCCGTCGAAGAAGAGGTTGCCGCTCTCGTCGTAGCCGGCGAAGAAGTAAAGATAGAAGTTTGGAGCGGTGTAGGTGGTGCCGTTGCCGGTTCCGTTCTTGAAGACCATGAGGCTGCCGGCGCCGCCGCTGATGCTTTCGATATTGGTGACGGCGAGATCGTTGTTCGATTTGTTGACCGAACAACCGGCCGGAAATTCGTTGGGAACCGAGAGCGTTTTGAGGAGCGTTCCGGTGCGCGTGTAGAGCAGCATCTCGGAAGCGCCGGTATTGGCGATCCAGATATTACCCGAGGCATCCGAACACTCGCCTTCCGGGAAATCGAGGCCCGTCAGCGTTCCTTTGAGCGTCAGATCGGGCAGGGTAAAGATGTTCACGTCGCTGGCGCCGTAGTCGGAAATGAAGAGCAGTCGCGGTGCGCGCTTGGCGTCGGGCGAGACCCACGACTTGTGATGATTCGGCCGGGCGGCCGCGTTCGGCTGGGCTGCCAGGCTCGGCACCGCGCCGTGCTGGAGCGCGCCGCGCAGGACGGTGGCGGCACTGCCGGACGTCAGTGAGGGAGTCGAGGATGGGGTTCCGGTGTTGCTGCAGCCGGCGAGCAGAGCGCCCGCGGCGCAAGCGATAAACGAGGGACGAGCGATGCTGAGGAAAGACATGCTAAAAGCCCCCTTTCGAAGGTCTTGATGTTTAGCCGAAGGATGTGTGAAATCATGTTCGCTCGGGGATGACAACATGCACGGCGGCGCGAATTCCGCGATTCCATACTGTAAAGAGGAGGAAGCGGCTGTGTTCGAAGGTCGAGTGGCTCTAGTAACCGGTGGAACGCGCGGCATCGGCGCGGCCATCACCGAGAAGCTGGCCCGCAACGGGGCGCACGTTGCAGCGGGCTATAGCCGGGGCAAGGAGAGCGCCGAGAAATTCGCCGGCAAGATGGCAGCCGAGGGCGCCAAGGTGTCCATACACCAAGGGCGCGTTGACGAGGCGGCCGACTGCAATCGTGTCGTTAAAGAAGTGCTGGATCAGTTCGGGCGCGTGGACTATCTGGTGAACAACGCCGGCATCACCGTCGACAAGACCGTGCGCAAGATGACCGTGGACGACTGGAAGCAGGTGCTCGACGTCAATCTCTTGGGCGCCTTCCAAATGACCAAGGCCGTTTTGGAGCACATGATCGAGCGGGGCTCGGGACGCATCGTTAATATAAGTTCGGTCATCGGCGAAACCGGCAATATCGGTCAGGCAAACTACGCCGCATCCAAAGCCGGACTCTTTGGCCTCACCAAGAGCTTGGCGCTAGAGATGGCGCAACGCGGCATCACCGTGAACTCCGTCGCGCCCGGCTTTATCGCGACCGAGATGGTGTCGGCGATTCCCGAGGCCGCACTTTCGAAAGTGATCGAGAAGATTCCGCAGCGCCGTTTGGGCAAGCCCGAAGAAGTGGCGCGCGTCGTCTCGTTCTTGCTCGAGGACGACTCTAGCTATATCACCGGTGCGGTATACTCGATCAACGGCGGTTTGGATATGTAACGAGGAGGTTTCGGGGATGCGAGTTTTATCGGCGCTGATTTGCAGCGCAACACTTGCAGGTTGTGGTGGGACGGCGCTAGCGCCCTCGACGTCGCGCGCTGCTAATGGCGCGGTTTCGGAGGCGGCGAATCGCCGGTTCCACGAACTCTTTAGATTCGACGGCGAGGGTCACGGCAAACATCCGACGGGAAGGCTGATTTTGACCAACGGCGTCGCTTACGGGATTACGCGCAGCTCGGGACGGGGCCCCACATTTTCCGGCGGCGTCGTTTTTTCATTTACGCCGGCCGCGGGCGAACAGATTCTCCACGTTTTTAAGGGTGGAACGAAGGACGGTGAAGACCCCAGCAGCCTAATCTTCGCGGGCGGCAAATTCTACGGAACGACGTTCGGCGGCGGCTCGCATCGTCACGGTGTGGTCTTCAGCCTCAGCCCCTCGGGCTCGGAGCAGATTCTCTATAGCTTCGCGGGGGGTAACGACGGTGATGCTCCCAACGATCTCGTGGCCGTCAAGAACAGACTTTACGGCACGACCGAGACCGGCGGCGCATACCTGTACGGTACTCTTTTCGAAATGACAACGTCGGGCAAGAAAACCATATTACACAGTTTTAGCGGACCGCCTGACGGCGCAGGCCCGTCGGGGCGGCTGGTCGTCAGCGGCAGCACGATCTACGGCACTACCGGGCTCGGCGGGGTAACCGGAGATTGCTACGTGGAGGGATGCGGTACGATCTTCAGCGTCACGACCGCCGGCGTAGAACAAACGGTGTACGATTTCCAAGGCGGCGCCGACGGCTATTTCCCGATCGACCTGGTGATGCTCGATGGAACGATTTATGGCGAAACGATGGAACGAGGCAGCTACAACCTCGGCACGGTTTTTGCGATAACTGCATCAGGGGTGCGCGTCGTCTACGCGTTCCAGCCGGGAGACGGCTATGACCCGCAAGGCCTAAGTGCGATCAACGATTCGTTGTACGGAACCCTGGCCTTCGGTAACGACGGCGGCAGCCTATTCAAACTGACGCCATCGGGCGAGCTGACGAGATTGCACCATTTCTACGGCCACGACGGCGGTATTTGGCCTGGCGGTGACCTCATTGACGTCAACGGAACACTAGAGGGCGAAACGGTTTACGGCGGCGACGCTCACAGCGAAGGCACGATTTACGCGTACGCGCTGTAGTAAACTATCCTTGACGAGGTAAGGAGCACATCATGAAGGGTTTGGGTCTTACTCCCGGCGCCGTAACTGTAGGCGCTCTTCTTGCAATACTAGCGGGTTGTGGCGGATCGCAGCTCCCGGCCGGTACGAGCGGCTTCGTCAACGCGCAGACCGCGCCGCCGCGCAAGAATCACTCGCAGGGCTTTGGTTACACCGGCAGTAGGCAGATCTTTACGGTGCCGCCCGGCGTCACGAGCGTGACGGTTACCGCCGCCGGCGCCAGCGGCGAAGATACGAGTCCCGATTCGACGGGCGGCGCCGGCGGTTTAGTAAAGGCGAAGATCGTCGTCACGCCTGGTGAGAAGTTGCGCGTCTATGTCGGCCAAGCGGGTGGATACGCCGGCCTTGGCGTCGGCGGCTACAACGGCGGTGGGCAGGGCGGTGCGCCCGACTCTCGCTTCGGCGACGGTATTCGTCCGTTCTACGTCGGTACGGGCGGTGGCGGCGGCGGTGCTTCGGACGTTCGCCAAGGCGGTAACCAAATTGCCGATCGCGTCGTCGTCGCGGCCGGCGGCGCGGGCGCGGGTCTCTTCGCCGGTTGCTGCAGCGGCACGCAGAGCGGTATGGGCGGCGCCGGTGGCGGCAAAACCGGAAAGCATGGCGCGAACGGCTGCTGCTACGGCCAAAGTGACGGCCAGGGTGGTGGAGGCGGCACGCAGACCGCCGGCGGCTCAGGCGGAGGCGGCGCGGGCCGCGGCAGCTGTCACGATGACGGAGCAAGCGGATCGCCCGGCATTGGGGGTGACGGCGGTCAGGGGTGTGGGTCAGCCGACGGCGGCGGTGGCGGCGGTGGCGGCGGCGGTTACTTCGGCGGCGGCGGCGGCGGTGGAGGGAGTCATTATAGCGGCTCCTACGATGGCTCCGGCGGCGGCGGCGGCGGCGGTTCCTCTTACGTTACGCCGACAGGGAAGCTGATTTCAGATCGCCACGGTGCAGCGCCACCCGGCAACGGCTCGGTCGTGATCTCCTGGTAAGCCGGCTACTCGCCGCGGCATCGATTGGTGAAGCGCTGTTCGGAATTGTTCTATCAGCCGTGCCCGCTTTGGCGTTCGATCTGTATTTTGGAAGCCAGCCTGCCGCCAGCGGCATCATTATGACTCGCATTGCGGGAATCGCGTTGGTTGGTTTCGGCATTGCCTGTTTTCCGCAGGGCGGGCGGCAAGGATTCGTGGGAATGCTCTCGTTCAGCGTTCTCATTACCGTCTATCTAATTATAATGGGCATCAGTGGCTCCGCGGGAATCCTGCTGTGGCCGGGCGTCGCGGTTCACGCACTTTTGTCAATAGCGCTCATTATTTGCACACGGCTAGAAAAAACGGCCTGACGGCAAGAGCCTGTTAGTTTCTTCCGCTAAGTGCTGAGGCAGTCACGGCATAACGCCGAACAAACGTTCTCCCGTGGGCGTAGTCGAAGATGATGCGATAGTTCCTGAGCACATTCGTCCCAAGAATACCGTCGTCATCGAGATTCTGACCGCGGCCGCCGCTAACGACGGTCACGAGCAGCGGACCAAGCTGGAGGTCTCCGGCTGTTGCGTGAGGCGCAACATACTGCATGGCGTCAAGGGTAACGCGGCCGATGAACCTTATTTGGGTCGCGCCAAGTTCGTGCAGCTTATCCGCGATTCGCTCGTAAACATCCTCATTGAGGGTCGTCTTACTTGCTCCCAAATCGAGCGCTAAGGTGACCGGTTCATTCTCGATACGCGCTCGGATTGTGGGCGTGCAAGAGCGCAATGGCGTGCTGACGACCGTCCAGCTGCGATCGGTCGCCGCTGGAGGCGCGGCGACGAGGGTGACAGTTTGGTTCAGAAAGTCGACGGCCAATGGTCTGCTTGCGATAAAATCGCACCCCAGAAAGCCAACAACTTCAACGCCCTGTTGTAGTTCGTCTTCATCGAGAACACCGACGTCGACGTTCGTAGCGTACACGGGTCCAATGTCGAGTCGCGGTATGACCGCGCTGGAAAACTCGACGCGGCCTCCTTTTGTCATGACGCCTTTGGCGAACTCGCGCCCACCGAGGCGCCGCACGAGATCTCGGTCGAGCGCGATGGTCGAGGACCCTGAGTCGAGCTTGAGCCAATATGGCATGCCTTTAATGTCAACACGAATAAGCACGCCCGACTCGCTTACCAGAGAGTTAAGCGTCCTGGGAAGTGGATACTCTGTGACGAACGGCGTTCGGGATTGCGGGACCGCCACCAGCCGGCGATCGGGCGGTATTCGCTCGTGTTTAAGCATCGTTATGTCGGATGTCTCGGGCGACAGACTGTTCGACCGCGCAACATATTTAGGAACCGGGTTCCCGCAAACCGGGACGTAGGCTGAGAAGCGCTGAGTGGTGACCGC
>CAZMPP010000195.1:0-5426 GCA_964568035.1 uncultured bacterium | reverse complement strand
AAAGCGCAGCGACGATTGGTCGGACCCGATGGCTTCCAGAACGATCATTCTCAATGCGTTGAACATGCACTACGGAAGCCGCGCTGTGGGAAGCGCCTTCGTCGTCGGCAGCAGTCTCATCATGCTGTTCTCTATGGTTGACGACCCGGCGGTTGGTACCGACAAGTCTAAGCGCGACGCCTACAATAACCTTGTCGGCGCCGTGAACTCGGTGCTCGCGCGCGATCTGCAAGGCATCTGCAGCAACAAACTCGGTTCAAGCGCGCCCAATCGCACCGATCTTCTAAACCTCAACGACTGTCTAAATTCGGAGTGGCTGCCGCTATGAAACTCTGTATGTCTCTACGCTTATTGCTCTGCGCCGCGCTTTCGTCGGGCGCGGCCCTCGCCGCATTGCCGGTGCTTGCCGGTGACGACGACTTCTTTCGTTCACCCACCGGCAACATCGGGTGCGCCTACGCCCCGGACCCCGGTGACTTACGCTGCGACGTGAGAGACGGCGTTAAGCCGCTGCCGCCGATGCCAAAGAGTTGCGAGTTCGACTGGGGGCAGGGCTTCTGGCTGCACAAAACCGGCGCAGCATCGATCGTCTGTGCCGGCGACACCGCGTTGGGAAACGGCAAGGTACTGCCTTACGGACAAACGTGGAAACGCGGCGTCTTCAGTTGCACCTCGTCGCCCGAGGGCTTTCGCTGCAAGAACGGTGACGGGCACGGTTTCTTCATCTCGCGAGGCGACGCGTACCGGTTTTAACCGGCGAGAGTTGCGAACTAGGCCGGCGTGGCTTCGTGAACGCGAGCCTTGAGGACGATGCTCGTCGATTCGTGCGTCGAGCGAACCTGCACGCCGTCCATGAAGGCGTGCATCAGCTCGAAACCGCGGCCGCGCTCCTCGCGCCGCACGAAGGGACGCCAGCGCCCGAAATCCTCGACGGTTAAGACGATTTGCCCGCGGTCGCTCGATACGCCGAGATGAATCAGCCCCGGAGCCCCACCGCGGTACGCGTGTTCGACGGCATTGGCGACGGCTTCGCCGAGCGCGACGAGAATGCCGAAGCGCCGCGTGCTCGTCACGTGGTTGGCGTCGAGCTCGTCGGCGACGATCGCACGCGTGATTGCCGAGACTACCGGCACGGCGGAGAAAAAATAGTCGCGAACTTCCGAGTGCCGCGTGAGGACGAGCACTGCGGCGTCGTCGCGGTTTGAACCGTTTTTAAACGTGAGCTCTTGGAGTGCGTGTGCCGGATCGAAGGTCGTGTCGTCGCCGGTGGTCTCGCCGCTCATGCTGCGAGCCGCGGCGACCAAACGTTTCTCACCGTCGGTGATATTCCGGTCGTTTTCGATTAGCCCGTCGGTATAGAAGATTACCCGTGCACCCGCCGGCAGCGTGAAGGTCCAGTCGCGCGCGTCCAGATCCTCGGTGCATCCCAGCGGCAGCGTTCCGCTGGGAAGAGCGCGGACCATGCCGTTGCGAAACGCCACCAGCGGCGGCGGATGTCCGGCGACTGAATACGAGAGCGTTCCCGTAGCGGGCTCGTAGATTCCAAAGATGGCCGTGACCATGCCGATGGAATCGCGTAGCGCGATCGACCGGTTGACGTAGTCGAGAACCGCGGCGGGGCTGGTCGCTCCGGCGGCTGCCGTCCGGATTGCCTGACGGATCTGGCCCATAATCACGGCCGCATCCAAGCCGTGCCCGGCTACGTCGCCGATCGAGATCGCGACGCGGGAGTCGGGCAGTTCGAACGCATCGAACCAATCGCCGCCGATTTCGGCCTCGTCGCTCGCGGGACGATAGGAAGCGTGAAACACCGCACCGGGAACGACGGGAAGCTGCCCTGGGAGCAGCGCGCGTTGCAGGCGGTCGGCGACGCGGTGCTCGCGGCGCGTCAGCTTTTGTGCGGCGAGGATCACGCCCAACTCGGTCGAGAGAACGCGGAGCGCTTCGCGGACGATGTCGTCGAAACCGGCGGGATCGGACGTCGTGCAGGCGATCGTCCCGAAAGTTACCCGCCCGTCGCTGATTGGCTCTTCCAGTAACGCACCGCTCTTGGAGCGGTCCGGCGCGATGCCGGCCTCGACGCGAAGCCGAGCGCCGTCGCCCGCACTAGCGCCGATTTCAATCGCGCAATGCTCCGCCAACTCGGCGACTACCGCGGCGGCAACTTGTCGCAGAGCTTCCTGAACGTCGGCGCAGAGCGTTAGCGCGCGACCCGCTTCCACCAACACGCGGAGGGCGCGCCGAAAACGCTCGGCCGGAGCATCGATCGAGCGCACTGGCTTCTCTTTATCCACAATCGGCGCGGGTTAAACGGGTCCGGCAACGGCGAACAAACCAAGGGCTACCCTGAGCGGCGAATTCATTGCGACCATTGCCGAAACGCGAACTGTCGAACGCGTTTGGCCGACCGCGACTTCGACGTACGCTTGCCGCTCGATCCTCCTGGCGTCTCTCGAGCGAGCGCTGGAAGAAGCGCGCGCGACGCGATCGATGCTCTAGAACTTTGCCGGACGCTCGCGGACGGGCCTGTGGTTAGGATGTGTCTCGTCACCACCAGCCACCAAATAAGGAGCCTTCCGATGTACGACCTTTCCCGACCCTGCCGCCCCGTGGCGCTGCTCGCGCTCGCGGCCTTAATGAGCGCCTGCAGCGCGGCGCGATACGGCGCCGGCCTCGTTCCGACACCCGATACCGCGGCCGCTGCGCCGGGCGCGGCCTATGCCACCCAGCCTGACACCGCCCCGCTGACCTACACGGTCTCGTACCACTTCAACGAGATCACCGGCTTTTCACTGACCGCGAACGGCAACGCGACGCCCTCGGTCGTCGTTTCAGGATCGAATACCAAGCTTAATCAGCCCGATGCGTTGGCGATCGACCGGAGCTCGGGAACGCTCTTCGTCGCCAACGGCGCCTATCAAGACCGCCGCATTCTCATCTTTCCCAAGGGCTCAAGCGGCAACGTTACGCCCAAAGTATTGGGCGGATCGAACGTGCCGGTTCAAAACACCGAAGGCTTAGCCGTGGATGCCTCGGGCAGACTCTACGTCTCCGACTATACGGCTAAAGCGATTTACGTCTTCGCGGCCGGGGCGAGCGGCAACACGGCGCCGATTCGCACGATCGTTGGGACGGCGACCGGACTCGTACAGCCGTTCGGTATGGCGTTCGATTCGAACGGTCACCTCTACGTCGCCCAAGGTCACGATAGCACGGCCCCGATCGAAGAGTTTGCGGCCAACGCCAACGGCAACGTCGCGCCGATCGCTACTATTGGCGGCAGCCACACTAAGCTGCTGGGAATCTTCAATCTCGTCCTGGACAAGCACGACCGTATCATCGTTCCCACCGCCGGCTCGATCGAAGTCTTCGCTGCCGGCGCGCACGGGAACGTCTCACCCGTCGCCACGATTAAGGGGAGCAACACGACGATCGCCGACGTCACGACGGTGGGCACCGACTCCAACGGCAGCATCTACGGTACCAACGCCATCAATATCTCACAGCTAAAGTTTTCGCTGATCGTCTTCGATTCCAACGCGAACGGGAACGTCGCGCCGGCGAGAATTCTTTCCGGGTCGCACACCCGCATCGTCGACAACTTCTACCCCACGACGTACTAGTTGCAAAGCCGCCGGCGGTCGTGCGCGGCCGCCGGGCAGGGGTTTAACGGAGCCGAGCAAGAAGGCGCTTTGATGGAGCTTCGCCCTCTGGGATTCGGCGAGATTTTCGACCGGGCGGTTACGCTATATATCCGCAACTTTATCCCGTTCGCGGCGATCGTCATGGTCTTGGTCTTGCCGCTCGCAATCCTGCAGTACTACCTCGACCGCGCGGCACAGCCGCAGTTCGACGCCATTCTAAAGATATTGACCCATCCCGGTCACACAGCGCCGCCGAACATTCCCAATATGTATGAATCGCCGGCCACAATCGTGCTGATGGTCGTCACGGTGCTCTTGGTGTATTTGATTTTGCCGTTCTCGCTCAACGCCGTGGCCGTCGGCGTCGCGCGGCTCTACCGCAACCGGCCCGTCGACTTCCGTGCCTGCTATCAAGTAGTGCTGCAGCGCTGGTCGCAGATACTCGCGCTGATGCTCGTCGAGCTTCTCGTCGTGGTCGGCTGGTACGTGGCGGCAATTCTCGTGATCGTGGCCGTCTTTTTTGTGGTTGCGGCGCTCTCGGCGGCTTCGGCAGCCTTTGCCTTCTGGTTCGGCTTTATCGGTTTCGTCATCGTCTTCGTGGCCATGGTGCCCCTGCTAGCGCCGCTCTTTGTCGCGCTGACCTTCGCCATGTACGCGACCGTCATAGAAGAGAGTCCGGTGATCGCATCGCTGCTGCAGGGCTTCGCGCGCGTCTTTAACCGCGGCGAATTCTGGCGCGCCCTCCTTTTCGCAATCGCCACGGGTGCGGTCGTCGCCGGAGCCTCCACGGCCTTCAGCGTGTTGGGGATGCTGGCCGCGTTCGCCCACTTACCAAGCGTCGAAGCAATTATCGAGTCGCTCTCGCGCGCGGTGATCGGCCCCTTCGGCGTCGTGCTGCTGGCGATCTATTACTTCGACGTGCGCATCCGGCGCGAGGGCTTCGATCTCGAGTCGAGTCTCGAACGCCTGGCCGGCGCTCAGCCTTCGTGATTGCGGCGGTCGCCGCCGCCGCAGCACTCGCGACGCCGTCGCGCGAAGCGCTGGTCCAGCGTTGGCTGCACGCCAACCGCGCGCACTCAGCCGCGACCCTGCATTCACCGCGAAACGGCCCCCAGGCGCCGCCGAACCTGCAAGAGCTTGCGCAACGCGAACTCGCTTCTCCGGGGCGATACAATCTGACGGAAACCCCGGCGCCGCCGGTGCACGAGTCGCTCTGGAAACGATTCTTGCGCTGGCTGGGAGAGACGTGGGATCGGCTGTGGCGCTCGCTGTCGAAACGCGTGCATTTTAGCGAACGCACGGCCAACGGGATCGGCTGGACGCTGCTCGCCGTTGTCGCGTTCGTATTGTTGTGGGTTGCCGTTCGTCTGCTGGTCAACCTGCAGCTGGTGCGTTCGCGCAAACGCCTCGACGCGCAGCCGCTCCAGGCAGCGCTCGATCCGCACGCGCTCTATCTAAAGGCTCGCGAGTCTGCAAACCGCGGCGAGTACGGGCGAGCGGCACTGCTGTTGTTCGCCGCGACCGTCGCGTTGCTGGACCTGCGCGGTGCCGTTTGCGCCGAGCGCAGCTCGACCGTGGGCGATTTGCGTCGCGAACTCCGTTCCAACGACGCATCTCTGGTCGCATTATTCGATGCCGTTGCCGGACCTTTCGTGCAGACCGCATACGCCGAACGCGCCGTCGATGCCGCGCAATGGGAGCGCGCGGAACGCGGATATTCCAGCCTCAGCGAGCCGAGTTAGGCCTCGCTGGCCCTACGAACGAGCGCGTGGGCGGCGATGG
>CAZMPP010000194.1:0-5470 GCA_964568035.1 uncultured bacterium | reverse complement strand
CGCAGCGATCAGCTCGCCCCACGGCCACGCCGCATAGGGGTCTCCCGAAAGCTCCTCGAGCATCTCGAAGAGCTCGCCGCCCTCGATGACGGCGGCTTTGACCACCTCGGACAAACCCTCTCGCAGCGCCTCCGCGGGTAGTGTCCGCAAGGCATTGACGTCGCAAAAAACGGCAATCGGGTCGCGAAAGATACCGGCTAAGTTCTTTCCGCCGCGTAGGTTCACGCCGGTCTTGCCGCCGATCGCCGCGTCCACCATGGAGACCAAGGATGTAGCAACGTGGGCATAACCGATGCCGCGCATGTAGGTCGCGCTCGCAAATCCAAAGAGATCGCCGGCAATGCCCCCGCCGACGCCCAGAACCCACGAGTTGCGCTCGACGCCGGCCCGATGCATCGCATCGAGTACCTGCTCCACGGTTTCGAGACGCTTTCGTGCTTCGCCCAACGTAAAGGCCAGAATCGGGGCGCGATCCGCGACCAGCGTTTTGGCAATCGCGCGAACGCGCCGGTTTGCATCGCAAACGACCGCCGCCGGAATGCCTTGCCGTTCGAGCAGTTCGCCGAGCCCCGCGGCGACGTCCGCGGTAACGACGATCGGGTAACCGAGATCGTAGTTCGCGAACGAAGCGTTCACGTATCGGCGCTCCGGGCTTGGCGTAAACGGAGCCACGCAATCGCCTCCTCGATCACGTCGCCGGCGCGCTTGCCTTCGGTTTCGACGACGTGGTCGGCGCTCAAATACTGCGGCATCCGCCGGGCGTACAGCTCGCCGATGCTCGCCAGCGTCGGCGTCGCACCGAGCATCGGCCGCACCTCGCGACTGCGCCGCAAGCGGGCGAGAATTTGGCCGGCGGAGGCTTTGATAAAGACGCGATGGGCGTAGCGCTCCAGTAATCGGCGATTGGTCGTTACGGTGAGCGCTCCGCCTCCGAGCGCGATGACGCTCTCCGCTTCGCGCTCCAGCGCTTCGCGTACGGCTTGGCTTTCGTAGCTGCGAAATGCGGCCTCGCCCTCGTTGGCAAAAATTTCCGGTATCGGACCGTGCGCGCGCACGATCAGCTCGTCGGTGTCGACGAAGTCATAGCTCAGCCTTCGCGCCAGCTTGCGTCCGATCGTCGATTTGCCGCAGCCCATGAAGCCAACCAATGCAACGTGGCGTTTGCGCGCCGGTTTGCCGTTCAGGGTGCGAAGAGCCGTTCGGCGGCCTCGCGGCCGCGGCGCAAATTGTCGAGCGTCTCTTCCATCGAGTCGCCGCCGTACTTTTCCAAGACCGGTTCCATCAATGCCAGGCGTACCATCGCCTCGCCAACGATTGCCGCCGCCGGAACGACGCAGACGTCGCTGCGTACGATCGTCGCGGGCGCGTCTTTACGCTCGTGCAGGTTGACCGACGGAAGCGCTTTCATGAGCGTCGGAATTGGCTTGACCGATACGCGAATAAGGATCGGCTCGCCATTGCTCATCCCGCCCTCGATGCCGCCGGCGCGATTGCTTCCCCGAACGACGTTCTCACCGTCGAGGGCGAAGACGTCGTGGGCCTGCGAGCCGGGCGTTGCCGCGACGCCGGCCCCCATGCCGATCTCCACCGACTTGACGGTTTGCATGCCCATGACCGCGCCGGCGAGCACGCCGTCGAGCCGCTGGTTGGGTTGCCGGTTGCTCCCGACGCCGACCGGCATGCCGTCGACGCGTACGACGAACTGCCCGCCGATGGTATCGCCGGCCGCGCGCGCGGCATCGATCGCTTCGATCATGGCTTTCGCTGCAGACGGCTCCGGACAGCGCACGTCGCTGGACTCGACGTCTTCCTGGTTCCAGTCGTCGAGCACGGGAGCTTCGACCGGCCCGATGCGCGCCACGTAGCTGCGTGTCCTAATTCCCAGTGCGCCAAGAAACTGCGCGCAAATTGCGCCCAGGCAGACGCGCATCGCCGTCTCGCGCGCGCTGGCGCGCTCCAAAACGTTGCGCAGATCGCGCTGCCGGTATTTGAGCGCTCCGGCATAGTCGGCGTGCCCGGGTCGCGGATTGGTTAGCGGATCGCCGGCCCCGGTGATCGGGTCCATGAGCGCCCGATTCTTTGGTGTAAGGTAGTCGCGATTTCGCACCACCACGGCAATCGGGGATCCGAGCGTCTCTCTGCCGCGAACGCCGGCAAAAAACTCCACGACGTCGCTCTCGATCTTCATGCGCGCACCACGCCCGTAGCCACCCTGACGTCGGGCCAGCGTTTCGTCGACGGCAGCGACGTCCAGGTGAAGATGCGCCGGAACTCCGTCGAGAATTCCAACCAGCGCCGGACCGTGCGACTCTCCCGCCGTCAGGTAGCGAAACATGCGAGGGCGCCCTTCGGCGCGGGGAGCGGACGCTACTTCACTGCGATGCCTCGCTCCGCCGCGCGAGCTTGAGCCGTTCCAAGGCGCCGCGATGCAGCCGCGTCACGTGGCGGCGCGAGTAGCCGAGGCGTTTCGCGACGTCCACGACCGGCAATCCGTCGAGATCTATCGCGCGAACGATCTGCCGTTCGATCGGCCGAAGCGCGGAGAGCATCTGCTCCACCGTCATTCGATCGAGAATCTCGTCGATCGGCGGCCCCGGCGTTCGCTGATCCGATACCGGGAGCGCCTCGAATGAGAGTACGCGACTGCTGGCGCGATAGGCTCGGATCTCGCGGACTTCGGCTGCCGTCGCACCGATGCGTCGAGCTACGTCGCTTTCGCGAGGCTCGCGTCCGAGCGCACTCCACAACTGCCGCTCCGCCGCCGACCAGCGGCGCTCCGCGTCGCGCACACCGCGCGGCGCGCGCAGGACGCGCTCGCTGTCACGAACGTAATGCATCAACTCGCCGACGACCAGCAGCCACGCATAGGCTTCGAACGGAGCGCGTTGCTCGGGATCGAAACGGTCGACGGCTTTTATCAGACCGATCGCACCGGTCTGCTCCAAATCCGCCCGATCGAGTCCTCGGCGCATGAAACGTCGCGCTGCACGCCGGCAAAGATACCAATATTGCGCAACGAGGCGTTCGCGCTCGCGCGGCAACGCCGTTGCACGAAAACAAAGAGCCACACCCAACCTCTTCGTTCGTTGACGAATCTTGCGCCGCCGCGAAGCGGCGCGTGCTACTTCTTATATACCAGTCGAATCTAAAGCGCAAGAGGGGCGGGGTGCAGGAGTCTGCGCGCGCCAACGGCTACTGTCGTGCATGCGCCGAGCTCGCGCCAGCAACGCCGGACGCGTCGTCGTCATCGTGGCGCTGACGCTTCTGGCCGTCGCTGCGGTGCGAGACTTTGCCCGGCTCGGCGACGCGCTCCCGTGGCGCCAGCTCTACGATTTTTCCGATTTTTATTGCGCCGGATCCGCTCTCGACGCACGCGCCGATGCTTATCGCTACGAATCGTTGCGCGGATGCGAACATCGTGTTAACACCGGCGAAGCCTACCGTCGCGATCCCCGTCGCGTGGTACCCGCGCCGCTGCCCCCGTACGACTTTCCGCCATTCATGGCTGCCGCGCGGCTCAACTTTAACCTGGCGCGGGCGCTTCACACCGTTGCCATAACTGCCGCAGTCGCAGCGTGCATGTTCGGTCTGAGCCTGCTTTCGGTTCCACTCGACGTTGCCGCGCTCGCGCTGCTCTTACCCGCCGGCTTCGTGCTCCTTTCGGCCGGACAAGTCGTTCCGTTTGCATTGGTCGCGCTCGTCTATTGCGGCGTCGCACTAGCCAAGGGACGCCCGGCAGTCGCCGGCGTGCTGGGGGCACTGACGTTGATCGAGCCCCATCTCGGCCTGCCCGTCGTCGTCGCGCTCCTTTGTTGTGCGCCTCGCACCCGGGCGGCGCTACTGCTTGCCGGAGCGGCGCTGGCAGTTACTGCATTTACCGTCGCCGGCGCGAGCGGCGTTACCGAATATTTGGGGCGGGTGCTTCCCGCACAGGCCGCGGCGGAAACCGGCTACGCGTACCAGTACAGCCTCACATATCTCTTGAGCGCCGCCGGGCTTGCGCCGAATCTCGCGTTGCTTGCAGGCGAGGCGTGGTACGCGGCGATGATGGTCGTCGGTGTTTGGCTCGGAGCTCGGCTGGCGCGGGCCATTAGCGCGCCCGAGCTTTTGGTCTACCTTCCAGCAGCACTAAGCATCTTCGGTGGACCATACGTTCACATGGTTAACGTGGCGTTCGCAATCCCGGCCGCGATCGTGCTCGCGACGCGACTGCGCGGGCCGGCTCGCGACATCGCGCTTATTGCGGTCGCGCTACTCGCAGTTCCGTGGATCGCCGCCTGGATCGCCAAGAAGCTCTTTCTCGCCAGCGTATTCGTCGTCGCGGTGCTCCTGTTGCGTCTGCGCGCCGGGTTCACGCTCTCGATCGCCGTCCCGTGCATCATCGCGCTGACCCTGTACGCGTTCGAGCTTGCGCCGCCGGCACCGATGGTCGCAATGACGACCCGAGCGTTCGCTCCCGGCGAGCTGGCGCAGGCGGCATGGGCCGACTACGTCGCGGCCCTGCCTAAACCCGACGTGGGGTGGCTGTTGATCAAGTTGCCGACGTGGTTGGCGCTCACCGGGATCCTCGCCGCCGCGCTCATTACGCTGCGCCGCCGGAGTCCCCGCTCCGCGTAATGCGTACCGGCGCAGGCCGAATACTTCTCGCTGCGTTTCTGTTGCTGTTGGGCCTCGCGGCGCTGCGCGATTTCGCTCGCCTCGGCGATGCGCTTCCGTGGCACGCCATGGGTGACTTCCCCGACTTCTTCTGCGCCGGCGACGCCCTCGACGCGGGAGCAAGCCCGTATACGTACGAGCCGCTGCACGCTTGCGAACATCGCGTCAATGCCGGGACGACCTTTCGCGGACGCGTCTTCGCCGCCAATCCGAGCCTGGCCGTTCCGGCGCCGCAGCCGGCCTATGACTTTCTCCCGTTCATGGCGCTGGCGCGATTGCCGTTTCCGCTCGCACGAGTCGTCGACGCGACGGCAATACTCGTCGCGGTAGTGCTCTGCGCGGCGGCGCTGGCCGGACTCGGGGTGCCTTTAAGCCTGGCCGCGGCGGCGCTGCTCCTCTCGACCGCGTATGCCGGACTCAATACCGGACAGATCGTGCCGTTTTCCCTGGCGGCGCTCGCCTCGTGCGGGCTCGCGCTGTCACGGGGCCGCGACTCACTTGCAGGCGTGCTCGCCGTGGCGACCGCAATCGAACCAACCGTTGGCCTGCCGGTCGCGCTGGCAACGCTGCTCTTCGTCCCTCGCGCGCGCGTTACGTTGGCCATTAGCGCCGTTGCTTTTGCATCGGCTGCGTTGCTGCTGCTCGGAGCGGACGGGTTCGTCGCGTACTTTGCCGGCGTGCTTCCGGCCCACGCGGCCTCGGAGCTCTCCTTCCCGTTTCAATACAGCCTGACATATCTCGCTACATACGCCGGCTTCGGATCTGCCGTGGCGCGCGCCGCCGGAACCCTCTCCTACGTTCTGCTCTTAGCGGT
>CAZMPP010000193.1:0-5508 GCA_964568035.1 uncultured bacterium | reverse complement strand
CTGGGTCCGCGCCAAAGCGATTCTCTTTGAAAGCGCGCTATGGGCCCGACTGCCGGAAGATGTCGACGAGGGCGTCGCCGTAGCCGTCTTCGACGTGGCGGGCGCGCCGGCGCAAACCCGCCGGCTCTGTTCGCCGGGCCAAACCGTCGTCGTCATCGGCGCCGACGGCAAGAGCGCGCTGCTGGTCTGCGCGCAAGCCAAGGCTCGTACCGGCGCGGGTGGTCGCGTGATCGGCGTCGTGCCCGACGCGTCCTCGCCGTCGGCTTCGGTGCTGCTGCGTTGCGGCGTGGTTGACGAACTGATCGCCGCAGACGCGCGCGATGCCCTGCAAACGAGCTCGCGCGTCGCGGGCGCCGTCCCCGAGCTGGCAGACCTGGTGATTAACTGCGTCAACGTTCCCGGCACCGAGCTGGCTTCGATACTTTGTGCCCGTCAAGACGGCACGATCTACTTCTTTTCCATGGCGACGTCGTTCACGACCGCCGCGCTCGGGGCCGAGGGCGTTGGGCGTGACGTCACCATGATCATCGGCAACGGCTACACGAAAGGCCATGCCGAGATTGCGCTGCAAACGTTGCGCGAGCAGCCCGAGATACACGCTCACTTCAATCGTACGTACGCGAGAAAGAGCCCATGATGGAAACGATCAACGCTCCCAGTCACCTCAAGCCCCCCGCTCCGCCCGAGCAGTTCGAATACAAGAATCTCCGGCAAGGCGAGTTCTGGCGCCATATTCCCGCCTATGCCGACGTCGACGAGGCGACGTTTCTCGACCATCTTTGGCAGCAGCGACAATCGGTCAAGACGGCCGAAGAGCTGTTGCACACTATTCGCGAGGTCTGCTCGCCGGAGTTCTACCGCGACGCCGAGGAGGGGTTTCGCCGCGCACCGATGGCCGTGCGGGTCTCGCCCTACGCGATCGCGCTGATTGACTGGAACGATCCGGCCGACGATCCGATCCGCCGGCAGTTCATTCCGCTCGCCTCGACGTCTCTGCCCGATCATCCGCGGCTAACGCTCGATTCGCTGCACGAACAGCAGGACTCGCCGATACCAGGGCTAGTGCATCGCTACGTCGACAAGGCGCTCTTCCTTCCGCTCAACGTCTGCCCGGTCTATTGCCGCTTTTGCACGCGCAGCTACGCGATCGGACCCGATACCGAAAACGTGGACAAAGTCGCGTTGGCCAAGACGCCCAAGCAATGGCAGGATGCCTTCCAATATATCTCCGAACGCCCCGAGCTCGAGGACATCGTAATTTCCGGCGGCGATGTCTACCAGCTGCCGCCCAAAAACGTGGAGTACATCGGCAACGCGCTGCTGGATATTCCGCACGTGCGGCTGATGCGCTTCGCGACCAAAGGCCCGGCGATCATGCCGATGAAGATCATCACCCACGTCGAGTGGCTCGACGCGATCACGGCGATCGTCGACCGCGGGCGCTCGTTGGGCAAGGAGGTCGTGCTTCACACGCACTTCAACGCGCCCGAAGAGATCACGTGGATTACCGAGAAGGCGATGCGCATGCTCTTCGAGCGCGGTATCTTCACGCGTAACCAGTCCGTGCTCATCCGCGGCGTGAACGATACGCGCGAACGCATGCAGCTGTTGGTCAAGCGCCTCGGCCACGTCAACGTCCACCCCTACTACGTCTACATGCACGACATGGTAAAAGGGGTGGAAGAGCTGCGGACGACCATTGCTTCCGCGGTCGACACCGAGAAATTCGTGCGCGGCAGCACCGCCGGATTCAACACACCCACGTTTGTCTGCGACGCTCCCGGCGGCGGCGGCAAGCGCGACGTGCACTCCTACGAGTATTACGACCGCGAGAACGGCATTGCGGTCTACGCCGCGCCCAGCGTCAAGCCGGGTAAAGCGTTCGTCTACTTCGATCCGGTCGACCAGCTCGCGCCCGCCGCACAGGCGCGCTGGGCGGTGCGTCAGATTCAGGAAGAGATGATTCACGCCGCCATCCGGAACGCCGGCGTCGGCGACGAATCGCTCGTTCTGGCGTGAGGGACGATCGGACGTTCCGGCTCGACCTCGTCGTCGCGTTCGGCGCACTGCTTATCAGCACCGTCGCGGCGGTCGCAACCGTCTATCAAACGCGCGTTATTGCAAACCAGTTTAGCGCGGCGGTATGGCCTTACGTCAGCTTCGATTCGACCAACTCGCCGTATTCAACCGAACTCGACATCCGAAATGACGGGCTCGGGCCGGCCATCATACGTACGGTCGAGCTCAGCTGGGACGGAAAGGCGCAACCCTCGATCGAGACGCTGCTGCAGCATCTACGGGCCTCGCACCCGCAAATGATCGCCGCAATCCGCGCCGCCCTGCGATCGGGAGCGAGCATGAAGGTCACGACCAGCACGCCGACGGTAGGAATGGTCATTCCCGCGAACTCGCAGCACGTCGTACTCAAAGTCGAGGGCGCCGTGATGGTTGCGCGCTTTCGCCCGGAGATGCGACGGCTCGGACTTTCGATATGCTACTGCTCGCTGACCGGCAACTGCTGGACCGAAAGCTACGAAAACCGTGACGCCGAACCGACCAGTGTGCGAGCCTGCAGTTAGCCGCCGTCGCCGCAATATAAGGAGAGAAACCCCGATGCATAACCGGCCGTTCCGCGCCGCCTATTTGGCGATGAGCCTTGCCCTCCTGTTCGCCTCCGCACCGCCGGCGGCACGGGCCGCGCTTCCGCCGCTCATTCCGCGATCCGTTCTCTTCGGTAACCCGCAGAAAGCCGCGCCGGCAATCTCGCCAAACGGAACGATGCTCGCCTACCTCGCGCCGTCGAACGGCGTGCTCTCCATCTGGGTGCGCACGATCGGTAAGAACGACGGCCGCGTCGTTGCCACCGATCCGGCGCGGCCGATTCGCAACGTCGAGTGGCAGCCCGATTCGCACCACGTGCTTTACGAGCAGGACAAAGGCGGCAACGAGAATTTCAGCGTCTATCAAACCGACGTTACGACAAAATCGACTCGCGATCTGACGCCGTTCGGCGACAAGGTGCGTTCCGACATCGAAAACGTGGACGCTCGCTTTCCTGACGAGATCCTCGTTACTTCGAACAAGCGCGATCCCGACGTCTTCGACGTCTACCGCGTGAATCTGCAAACGGGCGTCGCCACACTGGATACGCAAAACCCCGGGAGCGTCGCCGGCTGGGCCGAGGACAACCGCCTCGTCGTGCGCGCGGCGCTGCAGAATAATCCCGACGGATCGACGCAGATCCTCGTGCGCCCCAATGCTTCGGCGCCGTGGCAAACGCTGCTCAAGGCCCCGGCCGAAGATCAAATCGCGCCCGTCGCCTTCAGCGCCGATAACGGCTCGCTCTACGTCGCTTCGAGCGTCGACGCGAACTCGGCGCGGCTGCTCCGGTACGATTTGAGCAACAATCAGTTCGCGGTCATCGCTTCCGATCCGACCTACGATGTCGGCAGCCCGCTAATCGACGCCAAGGACCGGCGGCTTGCCGCCGTTTCGTTCGAGCGCGACCGCACCGAATGGGACGTGCTCGATCCAGCTTACAGGCGTGACTTTGACGCGCTTCACAAGCTGCACGCCGGCGATATCAGTTTTCTCAGCAGCACCGCCAACGGCCGGCGGCTCATCGTCGCCTACCTCGTCGATAACGGGCCGGTTTCGTACTACTCATACGACCGCAACACGCAGCGCGGCACGTTCCTATTCGTTTCTCGCCCGGCGCTGCTCAACTATCAGCTCGCTTCGATGCGCCCCATCTCGTACCAAGCCGGCGATGGTGTAACGATTCACGGTTATCTCACCCTGCCCATCGGCGTCGCGCCCAAGCATCTCCCCATGGTCCTCTACGTGCACGGCGGCCCGTGGGCGCGCGACACCTGGGGCTACAGCGGTTACGTGCAGTGGCTGGCAAACCGCGGATACGCCGTGCTGCAAGTAAACTTCCGCAGCTCTACCGGTTACGGCAAGGCTTTCCTCAACGCCGGAAACCGGCAGTGGGCCGGCGCAATGCATCAAGATCTCCTCGATGCCAAGAACTGGGCCGTCGCACAGGGCTACGCCGACCCGGCGAAGGTGGCGATCATGGGCGGCAGCTACGGTGGCTATGCGGTTCTCGCCGGCGTCACGTTCTCGCCCGACGCGTTCGCTGCCGGCGTCGATATCGTCGGTCCCTCGAATCTCAACACGCTGCTGCAATCTATTCCGCCTTACTGGTCCACGGGCCGCGCCCAGTTCGCCATGCGCATGGGCGACTCGGTCGACTTCCTGAACTCGCAATCGCCGCTCTTCAAGGCCGATCAGATCAAAGTTCCGTTGCTGATCGGGCAAGGCGCCAACGATCCCCGCGTCAACAAACGCGAGAGCGATCAAATCGTCGCGGCAATGCGCAAGAATAACAAGCCGGTCGAATACATCGTCTTCCCCGACGAGGGACACGGCTTTGCCCGTCCGGAGAACAACCGCCGCTTCAACGCTGCAGTCGAAGCTTTTCTAGGAAAGTATCTCGGCGGACGCGTCGAGCCGGCCGCGTCCGACGAGAGCGTCACCGCGTTCGAGCAATGACTCGTACCGGACCGGCGGGCCGCAGCGTCACCAGCGGTGCGATCTCGACTCGGCCCGGGGCCCTTTCGAACCGGTAGCGGCGCAGCAGAGCCTGCAGCACGATCGCCGTTTCAGCAAGGGCAAACTCTTCGCCGATGCATCGGCGGGCGCCGCCGCCGAATGGCACGTACGCGAACGGTGGCGGCTCGGGGCCTAGCCACCGGTCGGGATCGAACCGATCCGGCTCGGGAAAGAGATCGGCACGACGATGCAGCATCAGCGGCGACGCGAACACCGTCGTTCCACTCGGAATCCGCGAACCGTCGCTCAGCGTTACGTCGCGCACGCTCTCGCGTCCGATAATCCAGGCCGGCGGATAAAGGCGCAAGACCTCCTTAACGACCCGTGCGACGTACTCGCGATCGCCACTGCGCGCCGCGCTCGCGGCCCGTTCGTCGACCTGTGGATGCTGTGCCAGGAGATAGATCGCCCACGTCAACGCGTTGGCCGTCGTTTCGTGCCCGGCCATGAAGAGCGTCATGATCTCGTCGCGGATCTGTTGGTCGCCGGCATCCTCCGAGGCCAGAAGCATCGATAGCGCATCGCCGCGATCGCTGCCATCGCGACGCCGTCGTGCGATCAACGAATAGATTATCGTATCGAGCGTGCTGCGGGCCCGCCAAAAACGCCGCGTATTCCGCAGCGGAAGGCGTTGGCGCAGTGCCCCGATCGGCGTGAGCATCGCCGGAAACTCGGTCATCATGAGGCGCAGCGCATCGGCGACGGTGCCGGCCGAGTCGCTTTCGTCGCTACCGAAAAGCGTCTCGGTGGCGATTCGCAGGGTGAGCTCGGTCATTGCGGCGTGCGCGTCGAACGCTTCGTCCGGATGCAGCCGCGCGGCAAAGTCGGCCCCATCGCGCTCCATTACGCGCGCGTATTCGGCGATTCGCTCGCGATGGAAGGCTGGTTGAA
>CAZMPP010000192.1:0-5568 GCA_964568035.1 uncultured bacterium | reverse complement strand
TACAATCTCGCGGCACAGTCGTTCGTGCCGGCGTCGTGGAGCCAGCCGGTTCTCACCGGAGAGTTCACGGCGTTGGGCGTGACCCGCGTGCTGGAGGCGATCCGTCAAGTCGATCCCTCGATCCGCTTCTATCAGGCGTCGAGCTCCGAGATGTTCGGGAACGCCGTGCAGACGCCGCAGACGGAAGAGACGCCCTTCTATCCGCGCAGCCCCTATGGCGTCGCCAAAGTTTACGGACACTGGATCACCGTCAACTACCGCGAGTCTTACGGTCTCTACGCCTGCAGCGGAATCTGCTTCAATCACGAATCGCCGCGGCGCGGGAAAGAGTTCGTGACGCGCAAGATTTCCGACGGCGTCGCCCGCATTAAGCTCGGCCTTGCGAGCGAGCTGCGCCTTGGAAATCTCGACGCGCACCGCGACTGGGGATTTGCCGGCGACTACGTTCGCGCTATGTGGGCGATGCTGCAGCCGAACGAGCCGGACGATTACGTCATCGCCACCGGGAGAACGCATAGCGTTCGCGACTTTGTCCGCATCGCGTTCGAGGCGGCGGCACTCGGTTCTTACGAGCCGTACGTCGTCATCGACCCCCGGTTCGTGCGCCCCGCCGAAGTCGACCGCCTCATCGGCGATCCGGGCAAAGCCCGCAGCAAACTCGGGTGGGTGCCGCAGATGAGCTTTGAGGAACTCGTCGCAACGATGGTCGAGGCCGATCTCGACCGGCTCTCGGTGCGCCTGCGGGCGTAGGCATCGGAATCCGAACTTGCGAGCGCTGGTAACCGGCGCCAGCGGTTTCGCCGGCGGCCATTTGGTCGAAGCGCTGAAGCATAAAGGCGCCGAGATCCTAGCTTGCGGCGGCCCGCACGACGCAAACTCCGGATATCGCCCGATCGATCTTAGCGACGCGCAATCGCTGCGCGACGCGCTCGATTCGTTCCGGCCGACCGTCGTCTTTCACCTCGCTGCGCAAACCTTCGTACCCGAATCTCTACGCAGCCCGGCCGAAACGTACGAAGTCAACGTGATGGGAACGGTGCGCCTTGCCGAAGCGGTGCGCACCTATGCCGGCGGCCCGCGCCCGCGCATGCTCTTTACCAGCTCCGCTGAAGTTTATGGCCGGCGCGAAGCCGGCGAGTTTCCGTTGCGCGAGACGCTGGATCTGCGCCCGGCGACGCCGTACGGCGCGAGCAAGGCGGCGGCCGAGACGGTTCTGCTGGCGCACGCGCGCGGCTTCGATCTCGACGTCGTGGTGGCGCGAGCGTTCAACCATATCGGACCGGGTCAGAACGAGCGCTTCGTGGTTGCTTCGCTTGCCGCGCAACTGGCCCGCGTCGCAAGCGGCGAAGCTCCGCATCTGCTGGTGGGAAACCTCAGTGCGGCCCGCGATTTTCTCGACGTTCGCGACGTCGTTGCCGCGTACGTCGCGCTCGCTGCGGACGGCGAACGCGGCGAAGTCTACAACGTTTGCAGCGGCAAAGCGGTTACCATTCGCGACGTTCTGCGCGAACTGATTACGATCGCGCGCGTACCGGTCGAGGTGCGCGAAGACCCGTTGCGTTTTCGCTCCGCCGAGATTCCGTTCTACGTGGGCGATCCGCAAAAGCTCCGCGACCGAACCGGATGGCAGCCGGGCATTCCTTTAGTTCGTTCCCTGCGCGACGTTTACGCCGCCGCGGAACGCGGCGCGGGAGTCGAAGGGCACCGCGGGTAAGGGCAAGGGATGGACGGCGAAGCCAAGCAAACGATGCGCGCTTTCGTTTTTAAGAATCGCGGCCTGTTATTGAGTTTGCCGGCGGCGCTTTTGGCGCTGCGCGGTAAGCCGAGTCGGGCGAGCGTCAGCATCGGTCTTCCGGTCGCAATCGCCGGCGAGCTGTTACGCTGCTGGGCGGTGGGATATTCGGGTAAGACGACGCGCGACGATGCCGTCATTGCACCAAAGCTGATCACGGCCGGACCTTACGGCCACGTCCGCAATCCGCTCTACGTCGGGAACTTTCTCACCGCCTTGGGCTTTGCGATTGCCTTTACCGGTAAGAACGCGCCGCCGGCCCGGGCGGCGCTGGTCGGTGGAAGCCTCGCTGCGATGGCCGCAGTCTACGCGACGATCGTGCCGCACGAAGAGGAGTTTCTTCGCTCGAAGTTCGGTGAGGCATTCGAGCGCTATTGCGAGGCCGTTCCGCGCATCGTTCCGCGGCTCGAAGCAATCTCCGGCGGCGAAGGCACGTGGAAGGCCGACGCCATTGCCGGCGAGCGCACGACGTTGGCACTCTTTGCCACAATGCTCGTCGTTCTTCTGCGCAAGTGTCGACCCAACGACGATTAACGCTCGCGCTTATCGCGACCGCACTGGTCGCGCTGCTCGAGTTTTGGGGAGGCAGCGTATCGCATAGCCTTGCGCTCACCGGCGACGCCGTCCACGTATGCATGGACGTGTTCGCATTGGGCCTGGCGCTGTTGGCGGCAATCGGCGCCGCTCGACCGGCCGATCCGCGCCGCACCTTTGGTTACGGAAGAATCGAGGTGCTCGGTTCGCTGGTAAACGGAACGCTGCTGTTGGTCGCGACGATCGCGATCGTCTATGCGGCCATTCGCCGCTTTGGCGCACCAGTCGAGCCGCAGGCCGTAACGATGACGGTCGTGGCGGCAATTGGGCTCGCTGTCAACGGCAGCGTCGGCGCGATGCTGCGCGGCGCCGGACACCGCGACCTCAACGTCCGCGCGGCGCTCTTTCACGTGCTAGGTGACGCCGTCGGCGCGCTGGCGGTAATCGTGGGAGGCGTGGCGATCGCCCTGACGCATCGCGCTTGGATCGACCCGGCGCTGTCGCTCTTCGTCGCGGCGATCATCGTGGTCGGCGTCATACGACTGATGCGCGACGCCACCGACGTGCTTCTGGAGAGCGTCCCCAGCGACGTCGATGCGGAGCGTTTGACCGACCATCTCGCCAAGATCGGCGGCGTAACCGGCGTTCACGACCTGCACGTGTGGTCGATCGGCAGCGGTTCGTATGCTCTCTCGGCCCACGTATTGCTCGACGACCGTCGCCTCAGTGAAGCAACGGAGGTGCTGCGCGAAATCGACGCCTGCGCGCAAGAGCACTTCGGAATTACTCACGTAACGATTCAGTTCGAATGCGAAAGCTGTCCGGTCGTCGTCCGGCACTAAGCTTCGCGCGTTACGTTTTAGTCGCCGCTTCTGCGGAGCTCCGCTAAAAGCTGCTGCACGTTTGGCGCCTGGCGGTCGGAAACGAAGAGCCAGAGCTGACCGTTGGGTAACAGCTTACCGTGCGCGCCTGCGTGGCTCGCCAGCCGTTCCACTTCGTCTTTTCCGCCGAGCAGGGCCCAACGAACGGGCGCCGTCATCAGTTTCGGACCGTAGCTGAAGTAATCGACAACCGGAGCCGAAGGGACGCCGGCCACCCGCTCGCCGCTGTCGAAATTCAAATCGTAGACCAAGAAATAGTCTCCATAAACCATTTGAATTCGATCCGCCGACAACACGCGCAGCAACTGCGTTTCGTACGATAGCTGTCTTGTTAGGTCGGCGCGAAGCGCACTGCCGGGGAGGCCGTAAAGTAGCAAGTTGGGAATCAGCAGCGCAACGACGGTCGCGGTAGACAGAGCCTTGCTCCGGTGCCACAGCGCAGCAGCGCCCATTCCCAGAAAGAGCGGCACGACGACGTAAATCGGCGCGATATAACGGACCGTCCAGCCGCGATTCGATCCCGCGTACGACAAGCTGAAAAAAGAGATGCAGGCGACGGCAACCAACAGGAGGAGCGGCGCTACGTCGCGGCCGTTTCGGCGGAGCGCTAGTGCGAATCCCACTGCGGCGACGGCGTAGGCGGCGATAAGCAGCGTCGTCTCGGACCACCATCCCGACGAGCCGAAGAGCAGCTTTGGAAGCATGTACGAGATGAGCCAAACGAAATTATCCCAAGCTTGCGGGAGGTTTGCGACGGGTCGCGAGGCCCAGTTCGCCGTCAGCGACGGATAGCCGCGCGAGACGTTCCCGGCTAAAAACGGCGTTGCGCCGGCGATCGCACCAAACACCGCCGCGAGCGACTCGCCACCCATCGCTCCGCGCCGTCGCAATGCGACCCACACGATTGCAGGCAGGGCGATCATAAGCGTTTGCAGGGAAAACCACAGTCCGATTCCCAGGCTAAGTCCGAAGCATAACCGCTGCCAAAATGCGCCCTGATTTCGCCAGAGAGCCGCTAACCAGAGCGTTGCGGCGCACGAAGCCATGATTTCGCCGTAGGCCCACGGCGCATAGCTCACCGTCATGAACTGTTCCGACGGGAAGACTGCGAAGACAAATGCCACGCACGCTAACTTATTCCCAAGCACCGCGCGCAGAAAGAGCAGCGTAAATATCAGGTAGAGCGCGCCCCAGGTGAGCGAGGTCAAGTCCAGGGCGACTCTTCCCTGCCCGAACAGGTGAAAGTAGCCGGCGCTAAGGTAGCAGCTGGCAGCACCCAAGCGGGTCCCGCCGGGAAAGAAGAGCGGATGCTCTCCGGCTGCGACGCGAAACGCGCAGAGACCCGACAACACGGCGTCGGAGTCTATTTGGAACATTGCGAGCGGGAAATAAAGCGCGGCTCGTACGAGCAGCCCAATCGCGAGCAATGCAAGGCTCGCTAGCGACCAAACGTCGCCGAATCCGAGCGTCGAGCGCGTCGCCTGCACGTTAGGAACGTTCTAAAAAGCCCGGAAAAGACCCGGCGCAGGGTGGGACCGAGCCCCTGCGAAAGTGAGCCGCGCTATGAATACGAACTCTAAAGCCGTCGTGCTGGGCATGGCTCGCACGCCCTTCGGTAAACTCGGCGGTGGGCTCGCCCCGCTTTCCGCAACGACGCTCGGTGCGATCGCACTAACCGGCGCGATCGAGCGTTCGAAGATCGATCCATCCGAGATCGAACACGTTTCGTTCGGTGAAGTCCTGCAAGCCGGCGTCGGTCAGAATCCGGCGCGCCAGGTACTCTTCAAAGCGGGTCTCGCCAAAACGGTCACCGCCGATACGGTCAACAAAGTTTGCGCCTCCGGTCTGCTCGCGGTCGTCAATGCCAAGCGTGCGATCGACGCCGGCGCTTTTGCCGTGGTTGCGGCCGGCGGAATGGAATCGATGTCGAATGCGCCGTACTTATTGCGCGACGCTCGCTGGGGCTATCGTTTCGGTGACGGCGCCATCGTTGACGCGATGATTTGCGACGGTCTTTGGGATCAAAATTTCGGCATGACGATGTCGACGCAAGGAAGCAAAGTCGCCGGCGAGCTCGGCTTGACGCGCGAAGAGCAAGACACGTTCAACGACGGGCCGGAATGGTTCCGCCACAAAACTTCCCGCATGACGCCACATGACCCACGCGACGGCCCAGGCCGCGGGGGCCAGCATCGCGTATTCCCAGCGCAGCCCATAGACATAGCTGATGCAATAGAGATGCACGCACGTGCCGGAAACCCATGCCAGCAGTGTCAATAATGGAAACGAGCGCCACGCGTAAAACGGCGCTTCTTCGCCGGCCTTGAGCTGGGCCGCAAACGCGCGCATCGGCAGGAGCCA
>CAZMPP010000191.1:0-5610 GCA_964568035.1 uncultured bacterium | reverse complement strand
GCCGGGAGACATGGTCTTCGCCAAAGACATCATGCTGCGCACGGTCGGCGAGCTGGGCATCGACGGCGCGACCTACCGCGCCATCGAATATCACGGCACGACGGTCGACCAACTCCCCATCACCGGACGCATCACCATGGCCAACATGGCGATCGAGGCCGGAGCGAAGAATGGTATCTTCCACGCCGACGAAAAAACGATCGCCTACGTTAAGGAACGCACCGATCGCCCGTTCATCGTCGAGCGCGCCGATCCCGATGCCGTGTACGAGCGGACGATCGCCATAGACATCTCCGAGCTCGAGCCACAAGTCGCGTGTCCGCACACGCCCGACAACGTCCACCCGATCTCCGAGGTCGCTCGCGAAGATCTGCCGCTCGATCAAGTTTTCATCGGCTCGTGTACCAACGGCTACATTGACGACCTGCGCATTGTGGCCAAGATTCTTGAGGGTAAACGCATCGCGTCGAACCTGCGCGTGATCGTCAATCCGGGTTCGCAGAAAGTCTGGATGCAGGCCGCGCAGGAAGGCGTGCTCACCACGCTGGCGGCGGCCGGTTGCGCGGTCAACACGCCGGGCTGCGGCGCCTGCTTCGGCGGCCACATGGGCACGCTGGGCGACGGCGAACGCGCGATCTCCACGACCAACCGGAACTATGTCGGCCGCATGGGCTCGCCGAAGGCAGAAATCTATCTGGCTTCGCCGGCAACCTGCGCCGCCTCGGCGCTGACCGGTCGCATCACCGACCCGCGCACCATCATGGATTCTGCCACCATGAACAATGTCACCCTGAGCGCCGCCCGTGTCACCTTGAGCCCGTCGAAGGATGACGAAGAAGCCCACCGTCAAAAAGCCATCAGCCTACTCTAGCGGAGAAGATCGTGGAATCGAAACTGCGCGGAAGCGCTCATAAATACGGAAAGAACGTCGACACCGACGTTATCATCCCCGGCAAGTACTGCAACATCATCGATCAAGCCGAGTTGGGGCGGCACGCGCTCGAGGGACTCGATCCGGAGTTCACGACGCGCATGAAGCCCGGCGACATCATCGTCGCCGAGACCAACTTCGGTTGCGGTTCCAGCCGCGAGGTGGCGCCGATTGCCATCAAAGGATCCGGTACGTCGGCCGTCATCGCCAAGAGCTTCGCGCGAATCTTTTACCGCAACGCGCTTAACATCGGTTTACCGATCTTCGAGTCGGCCGAAGCCGTGGATGGCATCGAAGCCGGCGACGAGATCGAGCTCGAACCGGCTAGCGGGGTGATCCGCAACATTACGAAGGGCACGACCTATCGCTCGGCCGAGTTTCCACCGTTCATGCGCGCGCTGATCGACGCCGGCGGACTCGTTCCGTACGTCGAACGCCGCCTAGCCGAAACTCCGCAAGCTTAGAACGAAGAGGCTTAGGGCGGAGTGTAGCCGCCCTGCGACGGTACGCCGCCCGGTGAAGGATTGACGTTCTCGATCCAATTCGTTTTGGCGCGATACGATGCGGTGAACGGAACCTCTCCCTTGGGCGAGGTCATCTCCCCGATCATATCGGTCGTACCGTCGAGTTTGCCTTCCATCAACAGCGTCGTTCCGTTGGGCAGCGTGACGATCAAGCGAATCTGCTGACCGTCGAGCGATCCCGCCAGCGGATACTTCGTTTTCCCATCGACGTACGTGCCGCTAAGCTGATCGCCGGTCTGCGTCAGCGAGAAGTGCGTGTAGTCGGTGTTGTTGGTGTGCTGAATCGCGACTTCCCAAACGCCTTCGATGCCTTTACGTGACGATGGTGGGGGCGGTGACGGATGTGCGTTCGGCGTTTCATTGCTGAGCGGAAACGTCGTCGAAGGCGTCGTGCTCGGCATGGGCGCCGCGGGTGGCGGCGTGACCGGCGCGGCGATCGGCGGCGGCGTCGGTGGGGGCGTTGCCGCGGCGGCGGCAAGCCGCGCGCCCGGCGTAGAGATCATCAGTCCGGCTGCGGCCGCCACGCCGGCGGAGGCAGCTAAAAGTACTAGGGGCTTCACCCGCACAGGCTTCTTGGCGCGGCGCAAGGGCCTCCTTTTGACACCCCTGATATAATGCAGAAGTTGTGAAGGTCAAAATTCATCCTAAGTGGTTCCCGCAGGCCCGGGTCCACTGCGCTTGCGGCAGCAGCTTCGTGACGGGCTCGACGCTGCCGGAGATCGCCGTCGAAATTTGCGCGGCGTGCCACCCGCTCTTTACGGGTCAGCAGAAGCTCGTCGACACCGCCGGCCGCGTGGACAAGTTCAATCAGCGCTCGGCCGCCGCACGACGCAAGCAGGAGGAGGCCGCCGCGCGTAAGGTTGCGCGCGAGGCGAAGAAAGCGGCCGCCGAAGTCTGAACGCGCGCCTAGAGTCGATGGCCCGGCGCTTCGACGAGATCGAGGCGCAGTTAGCCAACCCGACCGGCACGTTCGACCAGTCACGGTACACCGCGCTCGTTAAGGAGCGCGCGCAGCTCGAAGCCCCCGTACAAACCTTTCGCCGGCTTGCCGCTGCGCTCGCCGAGATCTCGGCTAATGAAGCGCTTACCCGCTCCGAGGATCCCGAGATGCGCGAGCTTGCCGAAGAAGAGAATAAGCGGCTGCGCGAACGCGTGGCGGCGTTTCAGAGCGAGCTGAACGAGCTCATGGCTCCCCGTGATCCCGACGATTCACGCGACGTGTTCGTCGAAGTCCGCGCCGGTACGGGCGGCGACGAAGCGGCGATCTTCGCCGGGGACCTCGCCCGCATGTACATGCGCTTTGCCGAGAACGCCGGCATGAGGGCCGAACTGGTCTCCGAGAGCCCCAGCGAAGCGGGTGGCTATAAGGAGATCGTTTTCAGCATTAAAAACGGCGAGCCGTACCGCTTTCTCAAGCACGAGTCGGGGGTCCACCGCGTGCAGCGCGTGCCGGCAACCGAAGCGCAGGGCCGCATTCACACCAGCACCGCGACGGTTGCCGTTCTGCCTGAGATCGATGAAGACGTCGAAGTCGAGATCAAACCCGGTGAGCTTCAGATCGACACCTACAAAGCCTCGGGTGCAGGCGGACAGTACGTTAATAAAACCGAGTCGGCCATTCGCATCACACACGTACCGTCGGGCATCGTGGTTGCCTCGCAGCAGGAACGCTCGCAGCAGCAAAATCGCGAGAAGGCGATGCAGATGCTCCGTGCGACGCTGTACGACCGTAAGCGCCGCGAGCAGGAAGAGGCCGTCGATTCGCTGCGCCGCTCGCAAGTCGGAAGCGGCGAGCGCTCGGAGAAAATTCGAACCTATAATTTTCCGCAAGATCGCGTCACCGACCATCGGATCAACCGCAGCTTCGGAAACATCCGCGGCATCATGGACGGCAACCTTGCCCCGATAGCACAAGAACTTATCGCCAACGAGCGCGCCCGGCTGCTGGCCGGCGAGCCGGCGTGACCATCGCCGACGCGCTCGCTCGCGGCACCGGTCTTCTCGAGCGTTCGAGCGAATCGCCGCGCGCGGATGCGCTCTTGCTGCTCGAACGCGTACTCGAGCGGCCGCGATCGTGGATCGTCGCGCACGGGCAGGATCGCACCGCCGCAAGCGATGCCTCGCGGTTCTTTGAACTATGCGAGCGCCGCGCTGCGGGAAGACCGCTGGCCTACGTGCTGGGAAGCGCCGGATTTTACGGCCGCGAGTTTATCGTTGATGAAGCGGTGCTCGTTCCGCGGCCCGAGACCGAGCATCTCGTCGACGACGCGATCGCCTTCATCAAGCAGATGCCGCGCGACCGCACGCCGGCGGTGCTCGATCTCGGCACGGGAAGCGGCGCGATCGCCTGCACGATTGCTTCTGAGACCCCGGCGCGCGTGGATGCGGTTGATATTTCCGCCGCCGCATTGAACGTTGCCCGCGAGAATGCTCGTCATTTAAATGTCGCCGATCGTTGCCGCTTTATCTGCGGAGATTTAACCGCACCCGTAAAAGCCGAGCGCTATGACGTTGTCATCGCCAACCTGCCGTACGTGCCGTCCGGCGATATTCCGAACGGACCCGACCCACTCTCGTTCGAGCCGCGCCTCGCCCTCGACGGCGGCGCCGATGGCCTCGCGCTCTACGGGCGCCTCTTGCCGGCGCTCCCGGAGATCCTCAACCCACGCGCGCTGGTGTTGCTCGAAGCGGCTCCGCCAACGATTCCCGCTTTGTCGCACCTTACTGCCACGACTCTTAAGGACTACGTAATCGAGAGCTGCTCCGATTACGCCGGTTTAGAGCGCTACGTCCGGGCGGCCGCTCGGCCCCCCGAAGGTTTACCATGGCGCTAGGAGAACGTTAACTGCCCCAGATGGCGAAGTACATATTCTTCACCGGGGGCGTCGTGAGTTCGCTCGGCAAAGGCATCACGGCCGCTTCGCTCGGACGACTCCTAAAGTCGCGCGGCCTTAGCGTTTCCATCCAGAAACTCGACCCCTACATCAACTGCGACGCCGGTACGATGAACCCGTATCAGCACGGCGAGGTTTTCGTTACCGAAGACGGCGCCGAGACCGATCTCGATCTCGGGCATTACGAGCGCTTCATCGACGAAAATTTAACGCGCGCGAACAACGTCACGACCGGGCAAATCTATAACTCGGTCATCGAAAAGGAGCGCCGGGGCGATTATCTCGGTGCAACCGTACAGGTGATTCCGCATATCACCAACGAGATCAAGGCGCACATCAAACGGGTCGCCGAAGCCAGCCGCACCGAGGTCTGCATCGTCGAAGTCGGCGGAACCGTCGGCGACATTGAATCCCTGCCGTTCTTAGAAGCGATCCGCCAGATGCGCTACGACGTCGGTGACGAGAACGTGATGTACGTGCATCTGACGCTGCTGCCGCACCTGGGTGCCGCCGACGAGCTCAAGACCAAGCCGACGCAGCATTCGGTGCGCGAGCTGCGCGGCATCGGTATTTCGCCCGATGCCATCGTTTGCCGCACGCAGTCGGCGTCGCCGATGCCGCTGGAGCTGAAGGAGAAGATCGCGCTCTTCTGCGACGTTCTGCCGAGCGCGGTCGTGCAGAACAGTGATGCGCGCACGATTTATCAAGTGCCGCTCAACCTCGAAGCGGAGGGCCTCGCGCAGGCTGCGATTCGGAAGCTCAACCTGCTCGCCGCAGCGCCCAAGCTCGATGATTGGGTCGGAATTTCCGAACGCATCCTCCATCCGCGCCGTCAAGTCACCATCGCGCTCGTCGGCAAGTATGTCGAGCTCAAGGACGCGTACATCTCCATCAACGAGGCGCTGCACCACTCGGGCGTCTTCCATCATGCCTCAGTGGAGATCCGGCGCATCGACTCCGAGCTGGTCGAGAACGAGGGTGTGGACATTCTGCGCGGCGCGCACGGCGTAGTCGTCGCACCCGGCTTCGGCGCACGGGGCGTGAAGGGTAAGCTGCGCGCCATCCAGCACGTCCGCGAGCGCAAGATTCCGTTCTTGGGCATCTGCTACGGCATGCAGCTGGCCTGCGTCGAGTTCGCGCGCAACGTCTGCGGGCTTCCCGAAGCCATGACCAGCGAAGTCGACGAGACCAGCGTCGATCCGGTCATAGATTTTATGCCCGATCAGCGTAATCTCGAGATGTACGGCGGGACGATGCGCTT
>CAZMPP010000190.1:0-5780 GCA_964568035.1 uncultured bacterium | reverse complement strand
ACGACGGTTTCGATCAGCGACGTCATCGTGCCGCAGAGTAAGTACGACATCGTCGGCAAGGCCCAGCTTGAAGTCGACGAGCTGCATCGTCTCTACGAGCAAGGTTTCATCTCGCAGGACGAGCAGTACAACAAGACCATCGACATCTGGTCGAAGGCTTCCGACGAAGTCACGACCGCGATGCAGGCGGCGCAGAACCCGCTCAACCCGGTCTTCATGATGGCGACCTCGGGTGCGCGCGGTTCGATCGCCCAGGTCAAGCAGCTCGGCGGCATGCGCGGACTGATGTCCGACCCGTCGGGCCGGATTCTCGAGATTCCGGTCAAGGCTTCGCTCAAAGAAGGCCTTACGGTTCTCGAGTACTTCATCTCCACGCACGGCGCGCGCAAGGGTCTGGCCGACACCGCGCTGCGTACGGCCGACTCGGGCTATCTCACGCGTCGTCTGGTTGACGTCGCGCAAGACGTGATCATCCGTGAGGAAGATTGCGGCAGCACCGGCGGCATCACCGTCACCGACATTCGGGCCGGCAAAGAGGTCATCGAGCCGCTGATCGATCGCATCATCGGACGGCGCGCAGCCGAGGACATCCGTCTCGATCCCAAACGCCCGACGACGACGATCGTCTCGCGCAACGACGAGATCGACGAGGAGAAGGCCAAGGCGCTCATCGACAACGCCATCGCCGAAGTGAAGATTCGCTCGGTGCTGACGTGTCAGTCGAAGTACGGCGTTTGTTCGCTCTGCTACGGTCGCGTTTTAGCGGCCGGCAACCGAGCCGACATCGGCACGGCGGTGGGCATCATCGCCGCGCAGTCCATCGGTGAGCCGGGGACGCAGCTGACGCTGCGAACCTTCCACACCGGCGGCGTGGCAACCGAGGATATCATCACCGGTCTGCCGCGTGTCGAAGAGATCTTCGAAGCGCGCAAGCCCAAGGGGCAAGCAACGATCTCCGAAGTTGCCGGAACGGTACGGCTGGGCGACGAGCGCAACAAGCGCATCGTTACCGTGGTCGATGCCACCGGCGAGGAGCACGAGTACGAGATCCCGCCGGGCACGCATCTGACGGTGCAGGACGGGTCTCACGTCGAGCCGGGCGACCAGTTCAACGAAGGCTCGCTCAATCCGCACGACATCCTGCGCGTCAAAGGCGAGACCTCACTGCAGAACTACCTGGTCCGGGAAGTGCAGAAGGTCTATCGCTCGCAAGGCGTCGACATCAACGACAAGCACATCGAAGTGATCGTTCGTTCGATGCTGCGCAAGGTCAAGATCGTCGAAGGCGGCGACACGCCGCTGCTGCCCGGCCAGCTGGTCGAAGCGGCAGCGTTCAACGAAGCCAACGATCGCATGCGCGCCGCCGGCAAGGAAGTGGCTACGGCCAATCCGGTGCTGCTCGGCGTGACCAAAGCCTCGCTGGCGACGGAGTCGTTCCTCTCGGCGGCGAGCTTCCAAGAGACGACCCGCGTTCTCACCGACGCGGCGATCAAGGGCAAGTACGATCCGCTGCTCGGACTCAAGGAGAACGTCATCATCGGCAAGCTGATTCCGGCGGGAACCGGAATGTCGCGTTACCGCAACGTCGACATTCTGCCGCAGGGTCAGGACGTCGACGACGACGGACGTCCGCGTCACGAGTTCGAGATGCCGTACACGACGATGACGGCCGACGAAGCGGCCCTGGCGGAAGTCATGGGCGGCGGAAACGGCGACGGCATGAGCCGGCTCGTTACCGCTTACGAGCGCAACCGAGAACCGCTCACCGTGCACTACGAAGGCGATATCGAGGATCACGCAACTCCGCACGCGGGTCCGAAGAAAACGCAGTACGATCGTCTCAAGGGCATCAACCCGGAAGACCTGTAGCGCTACCCTGTCACGAAAGGAGGCCTCGCAAAAAGCGGGGCCTTCTTTACTTAGCGTTCAACTATATACGGCAGTACTCAGCGTTCTTCGTTCGGAGGCAGAATCATGAACCGAGGTTTTTACCAAGCGCTTACTGTCAGCGCGCTGACGGCATTGTTGGCGGCGTGCAGTCAGTCCGGGGCGGATCGCCCCGTTATTCCGAGTGCGACGGGTCAGGCCGGAGCGCATGGGATCTCGGGCTCATACGGGGATCTCGTCTATGTTTCGACCGCGAAAGCGATCCAGGTTCTGACCTATCCGGATATGAAGATTGTCCAGTCTTTGCCGGCTCCTTACGCTTACAGCGCGATTTGCTCAGATCCAAACAATGGCAACATCTATATAGCGGCCGGAACCGAGGTCGTCGTATACGCTCACGGCGGTACGCAACCCACCGCCATCCTCAATCCGCCTACCGGAGCGAGTTCGCTGAACGCCTGCGCGGTGGATCCCACGACCGGCAACTTGGTCGTCACGAGTCTGGAAGGCGGCCTCGGCAACGCTGCGCTGCTGCTGTATCAGGGCGGTCAGGGCGATCCAACGGTAATCGCGACGAAGCAACTAGACTGGTATTGGTATCCAACCTTCGACGATAAGGGCAATTTGTTCACGACGTGTTGGACGAAACACGGGCAGTTTCACTTCGACGAGTTGCCGGCTGGTAAGACGAAGTTCATTTCCATTAAAGTGGTTGTCGGCTTCTCGGTTAACAAGATTCAGTGGGATGGTACCTATTTAGCCTTCGAAGAGTTCTACGGACATGGGACGAGTAAGGTCTTTCAACTTCAGGTATCGGGCCGAGTCGGGGCGATCGTTAGTCAAGAGACCTACGCGGGCGTCGGTGAGTCTAGCAACTTTTGGATTTACAAAGGGAAGCTCTTTAACGCGCTCGGCAAGATCAAAGCGAAGAACAACCAGGGAGTCGGCGCGTGGTCGTATCCTGCCGGTGGCGAGCCGGTCGAAAGAGCCTACGGAGTAACCCGAGGCGCCAGCGACAAAATCATCGACCTGACGGTTTCCGTCGCTCCGGGCCGCTGAAAAGCGAACGTCACTCTACGGCGATATTTTAAAGACGGTTCCGCACCCCGTGTAATATGTGGCCACGTAAAATGGGCAGTTGCCCGACCCACCGGCGACGGTGGTTCCGTAGAGCGTACGATCGACGGCGATCAGCGCGGCCGTCGGTCCTTCGCCATCTTCGCCGCCCTTAAAACGATACAGGATGGTCTTGGCCCCGGTCGTCGTGATCTTGAAAATCGTTCCACAGCCGGGGCTGTCGCCGCCGTAAAAGTAACAGCCGGCGCCGCCACCGGCGTACGTCGTGCCGTAGAGCGCTCCCTTGATGTAAACGAGACCGTCCTCGGGTGACGCGCCGTCCCTTCCACCTCTGAAGCTGTAGAGCGTTTGTTCTTTGCCCGAAGGGCTGACTTCAAAGACCGCTCCGTTATACGTTGCACCGCCGGACTCAGTGGTTCCGTAAAGTTTTCCTTGCACTACGACTAAGGGCGCCGCGGGGTAAAAGCCATCGCTGCCATGAAAACTGTAGACGACGCGCTCTTTTCCGGACGGCGCGATCGCAAACACCGTCCCCTTTCCGTGGGCGCCACCGAACGTGGTAGTGCCAAAGAGTTCACCATTGAGCGCGACGAGCCCAGCGTAGGGCCGGGCAGCGTCGTGCGAGTTCGAGCCTCTACCGAAAGCGTAGCTCAAGCGCTTCTTACCTGCGACGCTCAACCCAAACACAGTTCCGCAGGTCTTCGAACCTCTTACCATGCAGCTCTTGTCACCGCCCGTAAAGGTTGTGCCGTACAGGACGCCGTTGAGTTCGGTAAGATCTCCCGCGGGAAACCAACCGTTGGGGCCGTTGAAAGTGCGAATCGTTTGCGCCGTGCCGGACGTGGAAAGCTTAAAGACCGTTCCGCCATTTTTGGCACCGCCTTCGGACGTGGTGCCGTAGAGCGTGCCGTTCACGTTAAGAAGACGGGTGACGGGGTAGGCACCGTCGGACTTCGTGAATCCGTGCAAGACGCGCTCGGTGCCCGTTATACTGACTTTAAAAACGCTCCCGCACCCGAAGAAATATTGGCAAATTGTGCCGCCGCCAAGTTGAGTCGTGCCATAGAGCGCATTGTTTACCTCGATTAAACCGGCTCTTGGGGCTGCCCCGTCCTTGCCACCCGCGAAGGCGTAGAGTTGTTGATAGCCGCTCGACCCGGGCGGTGGTGCACTGTCAGAGAAGTTTTGGTTTGACGTTGGCGGCATGCGGGCGGGAGTTCCGGAGCCGCTGCAGCCGCCGAGGAATGCGGCAGCAACGCTCGTGAAAAGCGCAAAGATAAATCGTCGATTCATTACTCATTCCTCTCCGAGTGCAGCTGCATCACCTTACCATAACGTCCAGCAGAAACAATCGCAAAAGTCGACAGTAGCGGCCGGTTGTCGGGCCGGAACTACTTTACCGTAAACAGAATAGAGTTCACGTGAAAGTTTTCTCTCAACGCGCCTTAGCAGCGCTGGCGTTTACGATTGCACTGCCGAACTGCTCCAGCATTCCGACGGTTGCATTGCCGTCAGCGGCGACGGGGTTTGCTGCGGGAACGGAGCCAGAAGGTTCTTGGGTCTAGAAGGATGCCGCATCGTCGGATCTTTTGTACGTTTCGGACGGAACCGCAGGGTCGGTTTCGATGATCACCTATCCGCAGCTTAGGCACGCAGGAAGGCTCATCCATTTTAAGTCGCCCGCCGGCCTGTGTGTGGACAAGCGCAGCAACGTCTACATCCTCGACCATACAAAACGCAGTCAGCAGATCCGTGAATATGCCCACGCAAGCATCCGGCCGATTCGCGTGTTGAGTGAGGACACGCAAACATTAGACGCGTGTGCCGTCGATCTCGCTAGCGGCGATTTAGCGGTAACGAGTTATAAGCAGCGATCGGGAGACGTGGGCGTGGTCGCCATTTATCCCAAAGCACAGGATCGGCCGAAGTACTATACCGATCCCGCGATTCAAGTCATAAAGTACTGCGCGTACGACCACAACGGCAACTTGTTCGTAGACGGTTGGGACTTCAACGTCAACTTCATTCTCGAGGAGCTGCCGAGAGGCGCAAAATCGTTTGTAAATATAAAGCTCGATCAAAGCATCGAAGGTCCAGGAGGCATCCAGCTGCGGGGCAACCATCTCGTCATCGGGGACATTGATAACGGCGTCGCCTATGAGTTCGCGATGACACACAACCGCGGTAAACGAGTTTCGACGACGCATCTTAACCTAGCGGCAGGCGTAGAAGGCTTCGCGCTTCTCCCCGGCCTCATCATTTCTCCGGAGTACTACGATAACAGCGGCGTGGGCATCTGGGAGTATCCCAAAGGTGGAGACGCCAAGGCGACGATATATAATTTCAGGTTCCCGGAGAACGTCGCGATTAGTAGACCACAGTAGGCCCGCACAGCGGGGAAACGAACTCGTTCAACAGTGAGTGGTGTATAGTAAGAGCCTGATGATCGCACACGTGCCGGTCAAGGTAACCGAGGAAGACGTCCTGCTTACAGCAGCCGAAAACCCGGGCTGGAAGGTCGAACGAGACCAGTCCCGTCACCTCGCTATGACCCCGCCAACAGGGGGCGAATCGGCTCGGCGCAACTCTCGCCTTACTCGGCTACTCGACTGGCAGATTCGTCGATCGTTGCGCCGGGTGCATCACTGGTGGGCAGGGCTTCTTGGGGTGCGCTCTTAGAAGAAGAGCGGGAAGGGCATCGTACCGCTGGCGCCCGACGTAGCGGTCGAGCTTTGTTCCAGAACCTTTGAGCCGATAAAGCTGCAAGCGAAGCTAGAACGGATGTTTAGCGCCGGAGCGACGCACGTGGTCTTAAT
>CAZMPP010000189.1:0-5788 GCA_964568035.1 uncultured bacterium | reverse complement strand
GTCTCCGGGTCCTCCGGCGAGCCAGACGATCGGGTCGCTCTTTGGTCGTCGCGACGTCGCCGGAAGAATCGCTACCGAGAGGCTGATCGTTCGTTTACCACCGTTTTGACGATCTTCCGGAACGGTAAGCCGGCCGCAGCGAGCACGCTTGAGATCGGCAATGGGCGACGGCATCGCCGGACACGCGCCCGGGACGAACGACGACCCGCCGGCAGCCACGCTCGTAGCAACCAACGCGCCGAGGCTCAAAAGTACGAATGCGCAACCGAGCGCAATAAGAGGTAGGCGTCTCATTTGAAGTTAGAATTAACTCTAAACAGGCTCGTCGCGCAAGAGCAGCGGGCCGAGGCGGCCGAGCGTAGAACCTTGGCGCGCTGCAAGGAGAAACAGGCGTGAAACGGCTCATTGTGTTCGACCTCGATGGTACCCTCGCCCCGAGCAAGTCGCCGATCGATGCGGAGATGGCGTCGTTGCTGGGCAAGCTGCTCGAGGTCGTGAAGGTTGCGATAATCTCAGGCGGCGACTTCCCGCAGTTCGAGACGCAGCTACTCGCCCATCTGCCCGATGTGCCGTTGGCCGACTTGTCGATTTTGCCGACGAATGGAACGAAGTTCTATCAATACGGGGACGGTTGGCAGAAGCTCTATTCGGAAGACTTCACCGACGCACAAAAGCAAAAGATCGTCGACGCCCTGACGAAGGCGGTTGCCGAGTCTGGCTTTACGGCAACGAAGACCTGGGGCGACGCGATCGAAGACCGCGGGAGCCAGATCACCTACTCTGCCTTAGGCCAACAGGCGCCGCTTTCCGAAAAATCGGTTTGGGATCCCGATTTCGCCAAGCGTAAGAAGATCAAGGCGCTGCTTGACCCGATGCTGCCCGAGTTCTCCGTGCATGTGGGCGGCGCGACGTCAATAGACGTGACGCTGCCCGGCATCGACAAAGCGTACGGCATCCGCAAGCTTCGCGACGTTCTCGGCATCCCGATCGACGAGATGCTGTTTCTCGGCGACGCGCTCTTCCCGGGCGGCAACGACTATCCGGCGCGCGAAGCCGGCGCCGACAGCATTCCGGTGCGCGATCCCGAGGAAACGAAGCACGTCATCGAAGCCATCATCGCGTGCCTCGACCAGGAATCAGATGTCGAGAGAGGTACGCCTTGAGCGCCGCTTCGTCATCGCCGTCAATCGCGAGGCCGACGTAGCCGTCAGGCCGCACGAGGTACGCCGCATCCCGCGCAAAGCCGGCGTTGCGCACGGGCTCGCTGAAGGGGAACTCGTGAATCGGGATCTTGTAGTGCGAACAGAGCTGGCCGACGTCCTCATCTTTATCGTCGAAGACGTGCAGCTGCCAGTCCAGCGACTGCAGCGGGTCGAAGTTTTTGATCGGCGGGCACCACGGTAAACGGTCGCCGCCCTCGATGTGGCCGGCCTTCCCTTTGCTGAGGATTGAATCCGCATAATGGATCTGTACTTGCGAGACGATGCGAAACAGGGCGTGTTTGGTGACGTCGAGGCGCGTGCCGAGCGTCATGACGAGCGGCGCTAAGACGCGCCGCGTGAGTTCGCCCCTCAATCCCCCGGCAACGATCGTCGTGAAGGCCCGGTCGGTCGTGGCCACCAGCGCGCGGGCATAACCAATGCGCTCCTGCTCGTAGCTGTCCAGGATTGCGACATCGGCGCGGCCACGATGCACGTCGGCCAGCTTCCAGCCCAGGTTGATCGCGTCGCCGATGCCGGTGTTCATGCCTTGTCCGCCCGCCGGGCTATGAATGTGCGCCGCGTCACCGAGAATGAAGGCGCGTCCGCGGCGAAAAACTTCCGCGACGCGGTGATGCACGCGATACGGAGAAAACCAGTTCACCGCGGTAACGTGCGTGCCCAAGAGCCGCTCCACCGAGTCACGCAGCAGCTCGAAGTTCAGGTCGTCGCGGTCGTTGAACTCGGGCGGAACGAGACCGATGAGGCGCTGCATGCCCGACGAACGCACCGGAAATTGCAGCAGCAGGCCGCGCTCGCCTAAAAAGATGTTGAGGTCGTCGCCGCCGGCGTTCGCGACTTGAGCGTCGCAAACAAAGAAGAGCTGCTCGTAGGTGGCGCCGGCAAAACCGAGGCCGAGGCTATGGCGTACTTTTGAGTGGGCGCCGTCGCAGCCGCAAATGTAATCGGCCGTGACCGTTTGTTCGCCCTGCGGTCCCGACACCGTGGCGACGATGCCGTCGCCGGTTTGCTGCAGGCCGGTTAGGCTCGTGTTCCATTCGACGGCATTGGAGGCCGCCTCGAGTTTTGCGTTGAGGAAACGTTCGTGGTCGTCTTGCGGAAAGGTGAAGACGAAGGGGTATGGGCTGATCCCGGCGCCGAGGTCGCCGAACTCGAGGCAGAGCACCTCGTGCGATTTTCCGCCTGCGCCGGCCTCACGCATGTGGGCGCGGCGTACGATGACGCCGCATTTGATCATCTCGTCGGCAAAGCCGAACTGGCGGTAGAACTCGAGCGTGCGCGCTTGCACCGCCATTGCGCGGGAGTGCTGGCCGGGACCCGATGCTGCGTCGATGAGTCGAAACGGAACGCCGCGCCGCGCCAGACTCAGGGCGAGGACGAGCCCCGTTGGCCCGGCGCCGACGATCAAAACCGGAGTCGACTTCACGGCGATTTCCTCAAGGGACGAGAGAACGGCAACAGCGAGACTCCGATGAGTACGACGATGTTGGCCGCAAGCCCCAGCAGGCCGACGTTAATGCCCAACGGCGTGATGTTGAGTGCGGCGAGCGGCACGGCAACCGAAAGTCCGGCGGCAATTCCCAAGCCGACGCCCCACGCCGTCGCGCGCTTCCACAGAAACGATGCGATGACGCCCGGCGCAAACTGCGTGATGCCGTTGTAATACAGGAGGAGCAACTCGACCACGGTGCGCTGCGCGTCGAGCCAAAAGAGAAGTGCCAGCACGGCGACCACCAGGACGAGCACGCGCGTGAGAAGCGTGCGCTCTTTGTCACCGGTGGCGATGCCGAGCCAATCGCCCAGGACGTTTTTGGTGATCAGTCCAGCGCCGGCGAGCAGCAAGGCCGATGCCGGCACGAGCGCCGCCAACGATCCGGCCGCGGCGATCAGTCCCAAAACCCACGACGGATAATAACGTTGAACGACGAGCAGAAACGACTGATCGACGGCGGTGCCTTTGAGCCCCGGAACGATGAGGGCGGCGGAGAGGCCCGCGAAGATCATCAGGCACAGGAAGACTTGGTAGAGCGGCAGGAGCATCGCATTGCGGCGCAGCGCCTGCGCGCTGCGCGAGCTGTAGACGGCGGTCATGGTGTGCGGGCCCATGTAAAAGCCGATGGCTGAGAGCAGCACCGATGAGACGAACCACACGGTGCCGTGATAGGCGGTCCCCAGCGGTAAGACGAGCATCTGGGGATGGATGATGCCGATGCGTTGGATCATCGCGGCAGGCGAACCGAAGAAGTGCATCGGGATGGCGACGCCGGCAAAGATCACCCCGCCCAAGACGAAGACGTCTTTGACGACGCTGGCCCAGGCCGTGCCGCGCAGACCCGCGGTGAAGACGAAGAGCGCCAGTACGACGAAGGCGACGCAGACCGAGGCGGTCGCGTCGTAGGCGCCATAACCGGCGATCCGCAGCAGTATCTGCAAGCCGGAAAGCTGCAACGCAACGTAGGGCACGATCATTGCGAACCACAACAGCGCGACGGCCACGCCGAGCGCGCGGCTGTTATAGCGTGTTTCGAAAAAATCGGGGCCGGTAAGCAGATTGGCGTCTTTGGCGACGCGCCAGATGGCCGGAGCGAGAAAGTAGCCGATCAGGTAAGCACAGACGCCGTAGGCCATGACGTAATAGGCGGGCGCGCCCTGCGAATACGAGAGTCCGGCGATTCCCAAAAACGTGAAGGTGGTGTAGATCTCGCCGGCCAGCAACACCCAAAGGAAGATCGTGCCGAACGAGCGGCCGCCGACCATATACTGCTGCGGGTCCATCTTGATGCGGCGCACGCTGAGCAGCGCAAAACCAATCGTGCCGAGCACTACGACGGCGACGATGATCAGCGCCAGCGGCGTGGCGGTCACGCGTCGTGCCGTTCCAAACGCGAGATGGCCCAGAGAAAGGCCGGCGCCAACAGCGCCCACGCGACGATCCAGCAGAGCAGGAAGGGAATGCCGGCGATGCGGGGCTGGTCGCGATTCACAAACGGAACGGCGAACGTCAAGGCGGTAAACGGCACGGCTGCAAGCAGCAGGCGCATCGGCCGCACCTTACGCGCCGCGCAGTGCAGCCCCTGGAAGGGACCGGCTGCCGAGTGGCGCAACGCCCCTCTATGGAGCAAAAGCGTTCGTATGTTGGACCGCTCGTCGTGTTGGCGATCGTCGCCGCGGTCGGCCTCTTTCTCGTTTCCGCGTATAACTCGTTGGTAACGCTGGGCCAAGCCGTCGACGCGCAGTGGGGGCAGGTGCAGAACGTCTATCAGCGCCGTGCCGATCTCATTCCGAATCTCGTCGCCACCGTCAAGGGCGCGGCCGGCTTCGAGTCGAGCACCTACGAAGCAGTGGCCAAGGCGCGTGCCAGCGTCGGGCAAATTTCGCCCGAGGTGGTGCAGAACGCGGTCAACAATCCGCAAGATTTCGCCAAGTATGCGCAAGCGCAAGACGCGCTGGGCTCGGCACTGTCGCGGCTGCTGGCCGTGGTCGAGAACTATCCGCAGCTCAAAGCGACGGCCAACTTTGCAACGCTGCAAGCGCAGTTGGAAGGCACCGAAAACCGCATCGCCTTTGAGCGGAAGAAGTATAACGATGTCGCGCGGGCGTTCAATACTAAGCGCGATACTATCCCGACGGTCTGGGTAGCGGGGATCTTCGGCAGCAAATTCAATGAGAAGCCGTACTTCCAGGCGCAGGCGGGCGCGGAGAAAGCCCCGACGGTAAACTTCAGCCCGTGACGCGCGTGCAACGCGAGACGGTCGCGCGGGCGATTCGCGAGGCCGAAGACGGGACGACCGGGCGCATCGCCGTCCGCATTATTCCCGACCGCGACGTGGATGCGTTCGAGCGCGCCACACGGGAGTTCGGCGAGATCGGCTTTCATCGGCACGAGCCGGCCAACGCGGCATTGATCTTGGTGGCTCCCAAAGCGCAGCGGTTTGCGATCGTGGGCGACCGCGAGCTACATCAGCGGGTCGGTGACGCGTTCTGGCAGGAGCTTGTCGACGAGAGCCAACCGTACTTTGCTCGTGGCTCGACGACCGAGGGTATTCTGCATGCGATTGCTCGCATCGGCGGGGCGCTGCAGACGCATTTTGCCGAGCCGCCGGGGAGCGCGGGATGAGGGCGATCGCGTTAGTGCTGTTTGTGCTGCTGGCGCCGGTGTTCGCGCTGCCGGCCATCGCGGCCGATTCCTCGGTGCCGGCGAAGCCCGATCACCGCGTTACCGATACCGCCGGTCTGCTTTCGAGCGATACCCGCGCGAGCGTCGAGAAAGAGTTGCGCGACTATGAAACGGCGACCGGCCATCAAGTGATCGTGTGGACCGGTCAAACGACCGGCGACGTTCCGCTCGAAACGTGGACCGTGGATGCGGCCAACGCCTGGAAGGTCGGACGCAAGGGCAAGGACGACGGCGCGATTCTGTTTATCTTCGCCCAGGATCACAAGGCGCGCATTGAGGTGGGTTACGGCTTGGAGAGCCACCTGACCGATGCCGACGCGCATCGGATCATCACCGACGACATTATTCCACACATGAAGTCCAACGATCCCGACGGCGCGGTTTCCGGCGG
>CAZMPP010000188.1:0-5794 GCA_964568035.1 uncultured bacterium | reverse complement strand
AAGGATGACGACGCGATGCTCTACATCGATCCGGAAGTCTGCATCGACTGTGGCGCCTGTGTTTCGGCCTGTCCGGTAGAGGCCATCTTCGCCGATTCCGACGTTCCCGAGAAATGGGAAAACTACGTGGCCGTTAACGCCGAGTATTTCAAGAAGTAATGACCGCCCAAGTCTCGTCGAGCACCTTCGACTCGTTCTTTGCGTGGGCCCCATGGGTAATCGGCCTGATCATCTACGTCGGATTCTACCTCGCCAAGCGCCACGAAAAGAGCGAACCCTCAAGCAGCAGCTCGACGACCTACTCCTGCGCCTCATGCGGCCGCCGCGGCTCTCTCGATCAAATGGTGCCGCAACAACACGCCGGCGCAACCGGCTACTACTGCACCAACTGCGCGACCACCCAAGCAGCAGTTTCGCACTAGCGTGAGCTAGGGCTGTTGTTGGCCGTACGCTCCTAGGACGTCATGGATGCGCGAAGCTATGGTCAGCGCGTCGTCCCAGTGCCGCTGCCACATATTGCGCCCGAAGATCAATCCGACGCAGCCTGCCGCCATCGCGATGTGCGCCTTGTGCACCGTCGCGTCGTCGCCCATCTTGCTGCCGCCCGAGACGAGTACGAGGCTACGCCCGGCCGACTTGACGACCTTGCGCAAGCCGTCGACGTCGGAAAACTCCAGCGTGTTGTACGGTTTGGGTAGTTTCGCTGCGTCGTCGGCTTTCCAGACGGGCTCGTTGAGCTTGATGACGTCGGCACCCACCTCGCAAGCGACGCGCGCGGCGTAGTCGACGGCGTAAAGCGAATCTATCCCGCCCTTCGCTTTTACCGCCGCACCGCGCGGGTAAGCCCAGACCACCAGCGGCATGCCGAAGCGGTCGCAGTCGCGGCGCACTTCGTTGCACTGCGCGATGTCCATCTCTTGCGCCGGGCTTCCCACGTAAAGCGTGTAGCCGACCGCGTCGGCGCCGAGCCGGACCGCATCTTCCACCGATGAGGTCAGCGGGCTGAAGGCGTCGTCATCGGACGGAACGTTCGTTTTGCCGTTGACCTTGAGTAGAAGCGGAACGCGTCCGGCATACGCCTTCTGATACTTTTCGGCGAGTCCGACGTGCAGGGCGATGCCGGAGAAATTTCCTTCCACGGCCAGCCGGTAGATCCAATCGGTGTCGATCGCGTCGGGGTTGTCGAAAAAGTCGATCGGCCCGTGCTCGAGACCCTGATCGATCGGCAGCATCATAAGCGTTCCGTTGGCGGGGCCGTGCTCGTACATCAATCGGTGTAGGCGCGTGCGCTTTCCGATCGAGAGGTTCATGGCGTCGAAAGTGGGCCGCTGGATCGCGGGCGTAACGGTAGCTGTCATAGTGCGGCGGCCTTCGCCGCGCCCCGAAGGTTATCCTGAGGTCGCGCCCAAAGGGCCGCGGGGTGACCAAGCGCGTCGGTTTTATCGGGCTGGGCGCGATGGGCGAGCCGATGGCTCGCTCGTTGCAACGGGCCGGTTACGAAGTAACGGCCAGCGCGCATCACCGTCGCGACGCGCTCGAGCGTTTAGTCGCCGAAGGCGTGCACGAAGCCGCCGATCCCGCCGCCGTCGCGGCCGCAGTCGAAGTGGTCGTGATCTGCGTTCCCGACGCTCCGCAGGTCGAAGAAGTGCTCTTCGGCGCGCGCGGCGTCGCCGCGGGTACAAAGAGCGGAGACCTCGTGATCGACATGTCGACGATCTCTCCGGTGGCATCGCGCCGCTTCGCCGAGCGACTCGCCGAGATCGGCGTCGATTTTATCGACGCGCCGGTCAGCGGTGGGCCAACCCGGGCGCGCGAAGGTACCCTCACCATCATGACCGGCGGGTCCGCCGCGGCGATCGCGCGAGCCGAACCATTATTACGCGCGATGGGCAACCCGCATCACGTTGGACCGGTTGGGATGGGCGAGACCGTCAAGTTAGTCAACCAGATTATCATCGCAAACGTCATGATCGCCAATGCCGAAGGGCTGCTCTTTGCCAAACGGGCCGGCGCCGATCTGGATGCCGTGCGCGGCGTCCTAGCCTCGGCGACGGCGTCGAACTACCTCCTTACCGATTGGCTGCCCAAGACGTGGTTGGCCGGAACCTTCGAAGGAGGATTTGCGATGGATCTCTTGCGCAAGGATCTGGCGGCGGCGCTGGATGCCGCGCGCGCGGCAAAGTTTCCGATGCCGGCGACGGGGCTGGCGTACCAACTCTACACTAATCGCTCCGCAGAAGGGGACGGCGCGCTGGACTACAGCGCGATCATAAAGACGTATGAACGGATTGCCGGAACTCAAACCGCCGCGGTCGGCGCCGGCCAAAAGCCCGGACTTCAATAAGAAGATCCTGGTCGTCGACGACGAGTCGGCGATACTCCAGACGCTTCGCTTCAACTTAGAGCGCAGCGGATACGCGGTCGTAACGGCCGGCGACGGCCGCAGCGCCATCGCCATGGCGCAGCGCGAGGAGCCCGACCTCATCGTGCTCGACATAATGCTGCCCGTTCTCGACGGCGTCGAGGCGTGCAAAGAGATTCGGAAGTTCAGCCCCGTGCCGATTATCATGCTCACCGCTAAGGACCAAGAGATCGACAAGGTCTTGGCGCTCGAGCTGGGCGCCGACGATTACGTCACCAAGCCCTTCGCGCTGCACGAGTTTCTAGCGCGCGTTAAGGCGCGGCTGCGCCGGCAAAACTCGATCCATCCGGGGCACGAGGAAGCGATCACGCTCGGCGAGATCGTGCTCGATCCATCTCGCCAACAACTGACCGTCCGTGGAAAACCGGTATCGCTGGCGCCCAAGGAGTTCGGCTTGCTGCGCGTGCTCATGGAGAATCAAGGCCGCGTGGTTACGCGCCAGACGCTGCTCGATAAAGTGTGGGGCTACGATTTCGAAGGCGAGCAGCAAACGGTAAGCGTTCATATCCGCTGGCTGCGGGAGAAAATCGAAGAAGACTCGCGGTCGCCGCGCCATATCTTGACCGTCCGAAGCCGCGGTTATATGTTCAAAGCTTGACCCCAGCGGAGCTAGGAATTCTGGCGTTCGTCGCCGGCGTAGTGGCCGGGCTGGTGGCGGCACGTTTCGTCCGCGGTCCATTGCCGCAAGCCGAAGCGCAGGCACCGGCGGAAGCCGCGGCCATCCGTCCACTCGACAGCGCCGTCGCGCGTTTAGTGGCAGCGCTTCCCATCGGCGTGATTCTCGTCGACGAAACGCGTCACATCGAGTTCGTCAACGCCGCTGCCGGAGCCGCGTTTGGTTTCGACTCTGCGCGCGCAGTCGGGCTGCATATCATCGAAGCCGTTCCCAACGTTGAGCTCGAACGCCGTATCGCCGACGCCGCACGCGGCGAGGCTTCGGTTGCGCCGCTGATGCTAACCGGCACGCCCGGCCAGCGAACTTATCGTGTCTCCGTCTATCCGTTGACGGACGATGGCGACGACGCGCAGCGCGTGGTCGTCTTCGCCGACGACCAAACGGCGTTGATTCGGCTCGACCGCGCGCGGAAGGAGTTTCTCTCAAACGTTTCGCACGAGCTGCGCACACCGCTCTCCTCCATCAAGCTGATGCTGGAGACGGTCTTGGAGGCGCCGGAAGAAGAGGCTCGCGATTTGTTCGTTCCGCAGGCGTTGGCCCAAGTCGACCGCCTGACCGCCCTCGTAGGTCAGCTCCTCGAGCAAGCCCGCGCCGAATCGGGACAGCTGCGGCTCAACCTCAACGACGTGGATCTCGAGGACGTTGCGCGACCGATCGTTTCATCGTTCGAGCAGCAAGCCTCCAATAAGGGCATCTCGCTGGAACTGGCGGCGCTGCGTCCGGTACGCGTCGAGGCCGATGCGGCGCGCCTTTCGCAAGTCTTCGTCAATCTGATCGACAACGCGCTGCGCCACACCGCACACGGCGGTCGCATCCGAATCGAGCTCGACGCGCGCGATAGCGACGCCGTGCTGCGCGTGCGCGATACCGGCGAAGGGATCCCCTACCGGGATCTCCCGCACATTTTCGAACGTTTTTACGTCGTCGACCGCTCGCGCACGCGCGGCAGCGGCGGCGCCGGCTTGGGGCTTGCCATCGTTAAGGGCATCGTCGACGCACACGGCGGATCGGTCTCGGCGGAGTCGATGCTCGGCCGCGGCACCGCCTTTACGATTCGGTTGCCGATCATGCGTATCAAGCGAGATAGCGCCGGATAAATGGCCTTAACGTTCTTAAACGCCGACGGGCATCGCGATGCGGGCGACGAACAATCGGGCCAGATGTACGCCGATACCGCCGATCCGGCCGCGGTCGCTACCGAGACGAAAATACACGTCGAAAGACTCGACGTATATTACGGCGCGTTCCATGCCATCAAAGGCGCTTCGCTCAAAGTACCCGCCAATCGCGTGATGGCACTCATTGGTCCCTCGGGCTTCGGCAAGTCGACGTTCATTCGCGCGCTCAACCGCATGCACGACCTAACGCCGGGCGCTCGAGTCGAAGGACGCGTGCTGCTCGACAATGAGGACATCTACGGGCAGGACGTCGACCCGGTGACCATCCGCTACCGTATCGGCATGGTCTTCCAGCGTCCCAACCCTTTCCCCAAAACAATTTTCGATAACGTCGTCTACGGGCCGCGAATTCACGGCGAGCGCCGGCCCAGCGCGCTGATGGAAGTCTGCGAACGAAGTCTGCGTCGCGCCGCTCTCTGGGACGAAGTGAAGGATCGCCTCGACCGTTCGGCACTGGCGCTCTCGGGTGGCCAGCAGCAGCGGCTCTGCATTGCGCGCTGCCTCGCCGTCGACCCCGAGGTGATTCTGATGGACGAGCCCGCGTCGGCGCTCGACCCTATCGCCACGGGAAAGATCGAAGACCTGATCGGAGATCTGAAAAAGGAGTATACGGTGGTTATCGTCACGCACTCGATGCAGCAGGCGGCACGCGTCAGCGACAACACCGCGTTCTTTCTCTTGGGCGACCTCGTCGAATCCGATACCACCGCAACGATCTTCACAAAGCCTAGAGATCGGCGCACCGAAGATTACATCAGCGGGCGCTTCGGTTAGCCCCACAAACACCCACGCGGCATAAGGCTTCGTTAAACCACTCTTAATCCTCAGCCGCTAAACTAAAACGCGAGTTTCCCTCCCAACGGCTCTACAAGGAAAATGACAGTGTCGTTTAAACTCGCACGCATCTGCCCGCTTGCGGCCGTCTTGTCTTTAGCTTTTCCCGGCTTCGCTCCGGCGGCGACGCCGCCCAATAGCGTCGCTCAAACCAGCGAGGCTCCGGCGCCCGATTTCGGCGCCCCGCCAACGGGCGAAATTCCGATTCTCTACAACGACCGGCACGTGTACGCCAAGCCCGACACGCTGCGAAAGGGCCGCGTGCTGGCGGCCCTCGCCAAGGACGGAACGATCTTCGTCCCGCTGCGCTCGATGTTCGAACAGATGGGCGCGGCCGTCTCCTACGATCCCGACAGCAAGATTGCGACGGTGAGCAAGCCCGGCGCACAGATCGTCGTGACCGTCGGCAAGCCCGAGGTCGTCATCAACGGCGAGACGCGGCCGCTCGACGTGCCGCCAATCGTCTACAACGGCGTGGTGATGGTTCCGATCCGCGTGATCTCAGAGACGATGGGCGCCTACGTCCAGTGGGTGCCGGATCGTCGCCTCGTCGTGGTGCGCTACATTCCGGCGGTGCCGCCGACGGCTGCGCCGACGAACGAACCGCCGCCACCGGCGCCGACGCCGACCCCGCTGCTCGTGCCCAATCCGCTAACCTTGGGCGGCTACTTCCGGTCGTACTAC
>CAZMPP010000187.1:0-5827 GCA_964568035.1 uncultured bacterium | reverse complement strand
CTCGACCGTACCGTCGGCAACCTGAAGCTGCCGGTTGTTCGGGTCGTTGTTGGTGATGCGAGCCTGGACGTTGCCGCCAAGCCGAACGGCCGTGGAGCCGTCGAACTGAATTTCGGCCCGTGAGGTGGCCCCGGTAGAAATATAGTCACCGGGCAGTAATGGCGCGTTCACGACGGCCGCAACTTGCTTGCTGTCGTCGCCGCGCTGGACCACCACCGAACCCGATATCTCGCTCACCCGGGCGACCCCGGGACCGTTCTTGTCCGGCGCCTGGTCGGCCATGGCCGGCAGTGCGCTACCAAAAAGGGCCGAGCCCATCAGGGCGACCCCGCAGAAAAGGCTGATAAGCCGCTTGGCGTTTATGTTGTGCATTGTTCCCCTCACCACCATTGAAACCGAATCGGCTCGCCGAAGCATCGAATCGTGATTAGTGTAGCATTAAGCTCCCATGAGAGGGCCGCGCTAGGCGGTCGCCAACACTCTGCGCGGGAGGAAACGTCACATGAAAAACTCGTCCATCACCCGCCGGAGCTTCGTTGCCGGCGCCGTAATGTTACCGGCGCTCGCCGGTCTGCTCCTAGCCGAAACGACCACCGCCCAGGCTAAGGCTTCCAAGACGCAGTTCAAGTACCAAGCGACTCCCAAGAGCGGTCAAAAGTGCTCGGGATGCCGTTTCTTCGTCGCGGGAAAGACCGCCAGCGCCGATGGTACGTGCCAGATCGTCGACGGCTCGATCAGCCCCAACGGCTGGTGCACGGCCTACGCGGCGAAGGCTCACTAGGCAACTTCGAAGAGCGCCGCGGCGCCGATACCGCCGGCCACGCACATGGTGACGACGACGTATCGCTCGCCGCGGCGTTTGCCCTCGATCAGGGCGTGCATCGTCATGCGCGCGCCGGACATTCCATACGGATGCCCGATCGAGATCGCCCCGCCGTTGACGTTGAACCGGTCGTTGGGAATCCCGAGCTTCTCTCGGCAGTAAACGGTCTGTACGGCAAACGCTTCGTTGAGCTCCCAGAGGCCGATATCGTCAACCGTTAGACCGTGCTGTTTCAGCAGTTTCGGCACGGCATACACCGGCGCGATTCCCATCTCGCCCGGCTCGGTTGCCGCCACCGCATAGCCGCGATAGATTCCCAGCGGTTCGAGATTGTGACGCGCGGCATACTCGGAAGCGACGATCGCGACCGCCGCCGCGCCGTCGGAGAGCTGCGACGAGTTGCCGGCCGTAACCGACGTATCGCTAACCCCGGGAACCGCGCCCTTGAGCGCGGACAATCCGGCCAACGTCGTATCGGGGCGATTGCCTTCGTCCCGCCTTAGATCGACCGCTTCTTCGCTGACCGCACCACTCTCGCGATCCTGCACCGATTTCCAAGAAGCCATCGGCACGATCTCGGCGTCAAAGCGTCCGGCGGCTTGCGCGGCGGCGGTTCGCTGCTGGCTCTGCAGCGCATACTCGTCTTGGCGATCGCGCGATACCGAATACCGCTTTGCGACGAAATCGGCGGTGAAGAGCATCGGCGTGTAGAGGTCGGGATGCCGGCGCAACAGCCAGTCCTCGGTGATGAAGCGCACGTGCACGTCGTTTTGCACCATGCTGATCGACTCGACTCCGCCGGCCACGATGACGTCGGCACCATCCACGATCACGCGCTTGGCCCCGATGGCGATGGCGTCGAGCCCCGACGCGCAGAAACGGCTAACCGTCTCTCCGGGAACCGTGACCGGACAGCCGGCGCGCAGCGCAGCGGTGCGCCCGATGTTGTTTCCCGTCGTGCCCTCCGGCAAGCCGCAACCCATTACGACGTCCTCGACTTCGCCGGGCTCGATCGCCGCGCGCTCGATCGCGTGCCTCACGGCGTGACCGGCCATCGTTGCACCCGGCGTTTGGTTGAACGCACCACGGAAGGCGCGGCCAATCGGCGTGCGCGCCGCCGAAACGATTACCGCTTCACGCATAGGCCGCCTCGAGCTCGCGCGCGTACCACATCGGGCCGCCATGGTGCGGCGGGAATCCGTAGCCGTAAACGTAGACGATGTCGACGTCGCCCGGGCGCAACGCGACGCCCTCCGCTATTAGCTTGCGTCCGCGCGCGATCAGCGCGCCCAGCAAACGGTCGCGAATCTCATCGTCGCCGATCTCCCGCGGCGGAACGCCCGCTTTGCGCGCCTCTTGCGCGATCAGCTCGACCACCTGCGGATCGGGAATCGGCTCGCGGCCTTTGCCGACCGCTTTATCGTACTTAAAAAAGCCGGCCATCGTCTTCTGTCCGAGACGCTTTTGCGCGACCAACGCCTGCAATATATTGGTGCGGCCGTCTGCCTCCGCGCCGCGCGCCTTCTGCACCGCCAGGCCGATGTCGAGCCCGGAGAGATCGCTCATCGCGAAGGGACCCATTGGAAATCCGAAGCCTTTCATCACCGCGTCGATGCGCGCCGGCGTGGCGCCTTCTTCGGCCAGTTCCATCGCTTCGTTCACGTAGTCGAAGATCATGCGATTGCCGATAAAGCCGAAGGCATTACCCGAAAGCACGGCCTTCTTTCTCAGCCGCTTACCCAGCGCGAACGCGGTGGCGAGCGTCTGCGGCGAGGTCTGTTCGCCGCGCACGATTTCGAGCAGCGGCATGATGTTCGCCGGCACGAAGAAGTGGAGTCCGACGACGTTGCCGGGGCGTGAGGTTGCGGCCGCCATGGCGTCGACGTCGAGGGTCGACGTATTGGTGGCAAGGATCGCTCCGGGCTTGGCGATCCCGTCGAGCTTTTGAAAAACGTCTCGTTTAACGTCGAGGTTTTCGAAGACGGCCTCAACGATCACGTCGGCCGAAGCGAGCGCGCTCCAATCGTCGGTGAACGTGATGGATTGAGCGCGCTGCCACGCTTCTTCTTGAGTCAGGCGTTTCTTCTGGACTTGGTACATGAACATGCCCATGACGGTCTGACGCGCTTTGTCGACGGCTTCGTCATTGTTGTCGACCACGACGACCGGAATGCCGGCTTGCGCGAAGGCAATGGCGATTCCGCTGCCCATCGTGCCCGCGCCGACGACGCCGGCCGAGGCAACCGGCAGCGGTTCGGCCGGCGGCAGCCCGGGAATCTTCGACAGCTCCCGCTCGGCAAAGAAAAGATGGCGCAGCGCCAGGGACGGCTCGGAACGAACGAGCTCGTCGAAGAGGCGCGCCTCGCGCGCCAAACCGAAGGGAAATGCGAGCTCGATGGAAGCCTGCACCGCGTCGATGAGCTTGTGCGCGGCAAGACCGCCGTTTGCTTCGGCCGGCACCATTTTGTGCGCTTGCGCCACGACGTATGGGCCGGCTTGCAACGGGAGGTCGTCGGCGATGATCACTTCGCGCTCCGAAACGCGCCGCTTGCGCGGCGTCTGCGGCGACGGATCGTTGACGATGCGATGCGCGAACGCGACGGCATGCTCGACGACGTCGCCGGGCGCAATCTCGTCGAGTATGCCCAACTCGACGGCCCGTTCCGCCGATACCGCCTTCCCTTTGAGCATGAACTCGAGCGCCGCGCGCGCACCGATCAAACGCGGCAAACGCTGCGTTCCGCCGGCGCCGGGCAGTAAGCCGAGTAAAATCTCCGGTAAACCCAACTTCGCGCGTTGCGAGCCGCGGCGGTAGTCGCAAGCTAAGGCCAACTCCAGCGCGCCGCCGAGACAGTTGCCGTCGATGGCGGCGACGTAGGTCTTCTCGCCGCGCTCGATCGCCGCGACGACGTCGCGCACCGTCTTCGTTTCCGGCGTCGGCTCGGTGTTGAAATCGTTGACGTCGGCGCCGCCGCTAAAGAGTCCGTTGGCACCGGTTACGACGACGGCGCGCACGGCCGCGTCGGCCGCGGCGGCCGCGATTTCGTCGAGCAGCTTGGCGGAATAGGCAAACGAGAGCGCGTTAACCGGCGGATTGTCGAGCGTGATGACGCGCACGGCGTTCCGCGTAACGGGGTCGTTGGGCAGCATCGTCAGGCCGTAACCGGCGTTTTGCGATCCAGGTCCAGCTGCGATTCGCTCACCGTCATCACGTCGCCGGCGCCCTCCGTGATTTGCCGCTCGTACCAGGCGCACTGCGAAAGCACGTGCGACGCGTAAAATGCCGCCGTTGCAAGCTTGGCGCGGTAAAATTCGGCCTCGCTATCTCCGGCTGCGAGCTTATCAGCCGCGATCTGCGCCGCGCGCGCCATCTGCCAGCCGCCGGCAACGGTTCCCCACAGGCGAAGGTACGGTACCGAACAGGCGAAGGCTTTAGGCAAGTCGCCCATCGCGTTCATGCCGATCCACTGCGAGGTTCGGTTGAGTGTCCCCAGCGCCGAGACGAGCGCCTCGCCGATGCGTTTGACGGTAGCGTCGGAATGTGCGACGCACTCCTTGGCGACGGCTTCCATCTTCTTTCCGACGCTCGTCGCCGTCGCTCCCATGTCGCGCAGGAGCTTGCGACCGATTAAATCGAGCGACTGGATGCCGGTCGTTCCCTCGTAAATGGTGAGGATGCGGACGTCGCGGTATTGCTGCGCGATCCCGGTCTCTTCGATATAGCCCATCCCGCCGAAGACTTGCAGGGCGGTCGAACAAAGGTCGACGCCGTTCTCCGTGCACCAGCCCTTGACGACGGGAATCATCAGCTCGACGAAAGCGCGGTGATCCTTGCGCACGCGTTCGTCGGGGTGGCGTTGCGCGTAGTCGAGCGACGCAGCGGTAACATACGCCAGTCCGCGCATGGCTTCGATCGTCGCCTTCTGCAGCATCAGCATGCGGCGGACGTCGGGATGTTTGATGATCGGCTCCGGCGCGCGCGATCCGGGCCGCAGGTCGCGACCCTGGACGCGCTCCTTGGCGTACTCCAGCGCACTCTGATAGGCGCGGTCGGCGAGCGCGATGCCCTGCACGCCGACGGAAAACCGAGCGGCGTTCATCATGATGAACATATATTCGAGCCCGCGATTGGGCTCGCCGACCAAATAACCGGCGGCGCCCTGCCCTTTCTCGCCATAGTTGAGCGTGCAGGTTGGATTTCCGTTAATCCCGAGCTTGTGTTCGATGCTCGCACAGACGACGTCGTTGCGTTCGCCCAGGCTGCCGTCGTCGTTAACCAGATACTTCGGCACGATGAAGAGCGAGATGCCCTTGGTGCCTTCGGGCGCGTCGGGCAAACGGGCCAGCACCAAATGGATGATGTTCTCGGCCATGTCGTGCTCGCCGAACGTAATGAAGATCTTCGTGCCGGAGATGAGATGGCGATCGCCGGCCGGCACAGCCCGCGCTCGAACTTGGGCTAAATCCGAGCCCGCCTGCGGTTCGGTCAGACACATCGTGCCGGTCCACTTACCGGAGACTAGGTTGGGGATATAGCGCTTCTTCTGTTCGTCCGAACCAACCAGCTCGATGGCTTCGATCGCGCCCTGATTGAGCAGCGGGCCGTTGGCGAAGCCGATGTTCGCGGCGTTCCACATCTCCAGCGTCGGGCCGAGCAGCATTTGCGGAAGACCTTGGCCGCCATATTCCTCGGGAACCGGCAAGCCGATCCATCCGGCATCGGCAAATTTTTTGTACGCCTCTTTAAAACCGGGCGGGGTCGTGACCTCGCCGTTCTTCCAGGTGCAGCCGGTCCGATCGCCGCTCCGGTTGAGTGGATCGAGCACGCCGGATGCAAAGGCGGCCGCCTCTTCCAGCACCGAGTCCAAAACGTCGAGCGTCTCTCCACAGCCGGGAAGGGTGGCGACGCCGTCGATTCCAGCGAGCTCTCGAAGGGCAAACTGCATGTCCCGAAGGGGGGCTCGATAGGTGCTCATGGCGCTATCGTTCGGGACCGCCAGTGGA